>NZ_JAPCIK010000040.1:0-237504 GCF_025910115.1 Pseudomonas sp. RG1 | reverse complement strand
TCCCACAGTTGGAATGCATTCCCTTGTGGGAGCGAGCCTGCTCGCGAAAGGGGCGGCGCATTTCTAAAGAATTCACACAGCAATGGATCGCACAGACAGGCCTCGGAAGGCCGGTTGTCTTGTCGTTTTGCATCATTGCCACAACCACAAAAAAGGCAAACAGGAGCATCTTCATGAGTTCATCAACCGCCGGGCAAAGCGTCGGGCAATTGGAAACCCGGGGCATCGAGCCGGTGCCGGAAGCGGAGTGCAACGGTCATCCGCTGCAACTGTTCTGGGTCTGGTTCGCGGCAAATATTTCCATCCTCGGCCTGCCGCTGGGCGCCACGCTGGTGGCGTTTCGCGGGCTGGCGATCTGGCAGGCGATCATCGTCGCGATTCTTGGTGCCGCCGGTTCGTTTGCCGTGGTCGGGATCATTTCGATTGCCGGGCGTCGTGGCCGCGCGCCGAGTCTGACGCTGTCCCGGGCAATTTTCGGCGTGCGCGGCAACATCGGCCCGACGCTGGTTTCGCTGATGTCGCGTCTGGGTTGGGAAACCGTCAACACCACCACCGCCGCGTTCGTGCTGCTGTCGCTGTGTTCGATCCTGTTCGGCTCGCCGGTCGAGGCGAAAAGTGCGCCGATACTGACGCTGATCTTTATCGCCATCTTCGTCCTGCTGACCTTGTCGGTGTCCGGCCTCGGCCACGCGACCCTGCTGGTGATCCAGAAGTGGGCGACCTATGTGTTCGGTGCGCTGAACATTCTCGTCGGTGGTTTTCTCTGCGCGACGATCGACTGGAGCGCGGTGTTCAACGCCACGCCAGCACCGCTGAGCGCAATGATCATCGGCATCGGCACCATGGCCGCCGGCACTGGTATCGGTTGGGCCAACGCCGGTGCGGACATGTCGCGCTATCAGCATCGCAGCGTCAAGGCTGTGCGTCTGGTGGCGTCGGCGGCCTTCGGCGCGGGCATTCCGCTGGTGCTGCTAATCACCCTCGGCGGCTTGTTGTCGGTGGGCAACAATGACCTGGCGTCGGCGACTGACCCGATCGTGGCGATTCGCGACATGCTGCCGACGTGGACGGCCGTGCCGTACCTGATCACCGCGTTCGGCGGTCTGCTGCTGTCGAACAACCTGTCGGTGTACTCCGCCGGCCTGACCACGCTGACCCTGGGCCTCAAGGTCAAACGGATCTACGCGGTGGTGGTGGATATCGTCGCGATCTTCGCCGGCTCGATCTACTTCATGCTGATCGCCGACAGTTTCTACGGCCCGTTCATCACCTTCATTTCCCTGCTCGCAGTGCCGATCACTGCCTGGGTCGGGATCTTCGTGGTCGACCTGATTCACCGTCACTACTACAGCCCTAAAGACCTGCTCGACGTCAGCCCGAGCAGCGCCTATTGGTATCGCGGCGGCATCGAGTGGCGCGCGTTTGGTGCCTGGGCGATCGCTATCGTCCTCGGTTTCAGCTTTACCACCATCGGCACCACGGCGGAGAACGTCTGGTTCAAGGGCTTTTTGTCTGACTCCTGGCTGGGCCACAACGGCCTCGGCTGGATCGTGACCTTCGTCGTCGCCGGTGGCATTTACCTGGTCCTTGGCGGCGCGAGAGATCGCCGCGCCGCGCAACCCGAGAATGCTCATGCCTAAGATGTTGCACACCGGCCAGGTCATCATCGACCTGGTCATGGCCGTGGATAAACTGCCGCAGATTGGCGGCGACGTGCTGGCGCAGTCGGCGGGGTTCGAAGCCGGTGGCGGCTTCAACGTGATGGCCGCTGCGGTGCGCAACGGTCTGCCGGTGATTTACCTCGGTCGCCATGGCACGGGGCGTTTCGGTGACCTGGCGCGCCAAGCGATGCAGGCGGAAGGTATCTGCATCGGCATCCGCGAACCGGCCGAGCGCGATACCGGTCTGTGCGTGGCGCTGACCGATGCGTCGGCTGAACGCAGTTTCATTTCCTACATCGGCGCCGAAGGCGAGGTGACCGAGGACGATTTGAACAGTGTGGCTGCCGAGCCCCGCGATTACGTTTATCTCAGCGGTTACAGTCTGCTGCACGAGGGCAAGGCGCAGGCGTTGCTCGACTGGACGCTGGCGCTGCCGGCGTCGGTCAATGTGGTGTTCGATCCGGGGCCGTTGGTGGAGTCGCCCGATGCGCCAATGATGCAGACGTTGCTGCCGCGCATTGATGTGTGGACCAGCAACAGCGTCGAGGCGCTGCGGTTTACCGGAGCCGATGAGATTGGTATCGCGATGGATCGCCTCGCGGAACTGCTGCCGGAAAATGTACTGATGGTGGTGCGTGACGGGCCGCAGGGTTGCTGGATTCAGCAGCGTGGAGAGCGTCGACAGGTGCCGGGGTTTGCTGTCAAAGCAGTGGACAGCAATGGCGCCGGTGATGCGCATGCCGGGGTGTTTATTGCCGGATTGGCGCAGGGGTTGGAGGCACCGGAAGCGGCGCGGCGGGCGAATGCGGCAGCCGCGTTGGCGGTGACTCGCTGGGGGCCGGCGACATCGCCGGGGGCGGGTGAGGTGGACGCATTTATCCGCGAGTCCTGCCGCGACTGATGCACCGCAATCGCTGGCAAGCCAGCTCCCACAGGGTCTTCGTGTGTAAGTGCAATAGTGCAACCACCCGAAAAATCTGTGGGAGCTGGCTTGCCAGCGATGAGGCCATCAGGCTTAGCCAGCCTTGCGCAACGCCTCAATCAACTCCTGCTTGCGCATCGACGAGCGCCCCGGAATATTCTTCGCTCGGGCTTCCTTCATCAGGCTATCGACAGTCTGCGTATCCTTCGAAGTCTCGCTGTTGCGTGAATGGCCCTTGCGGCTGGCCACCGCGCGGCGCGATGACTCTTTGCGATCTCCCGATTTGGCACTGGCGGGCTTCTTGCGCCCCGAGCCGCCGGACTTCTCACCGCCACCGGATTGTTTGTTGACCGTCGCCCAGGCACGCGCCTCAGCTTCATCTTTCGACACGCCTTTTTTCTCGTAGCTGTCTTCGATGTGCTCAGCTTTGCGCTTCTGTTCGCTGGTGTATTTGTCTTTGCTTCCACGAGGCATGGGATTTCTCCTCAAGTTGCGGATCCGGCCGCTCGCCGCTTCTACGGCGAGCGGCTTGGCACTACTGCAGATCCAGTTTGCGCGCCGCTTCGACGCCGGCAGAACTGAGCTTGATCGGCAGGTTCAGCGAGTGTTCACCCGCTTCGCTCAAGGTCACGTGACCATGATGAATCAGCCCGCGATCCTGCAGGGCGGCGAGGGCGCTGGCCACGACTTTCTCGCCCCGGTAATTGTCCAGCACCTCCTTGCCCAAGCCGTTGGGATGCGCGTGCAGCAGGCGGGTGAGGACTTCTTTTTCCAGGTCTTTGTCGACGTTCATGGTTACCTCTTCATGGGAGTGAATAGGGCGCTCGCGTCGGCGAACTACTGACCGGCACCTTCGGAACCGGAGCCACCAGTGGTGGTCTTCGAGCCGACACCGGGGCCGGCATTGTCAGGCGCAGTGGCAGGAGAATCAGGCGTGTTCATGCCACCCTGACGCCCCGGATCGCTGCCTTGAGTGCGCGGATCGGTGCCGGTGGCGGGTGGCTGATTGATCAGCGGCACGCCGGAACCATCGGTATTCATACCGGGAGCACTGTTAATGGCGGGCGCGCGTGGCGGGGTCGGATCGGTAGGGCCAGTGCCCGCTGCCGTGGACGAGGCGGCGAACACCGCAGGGCAGAGCAGGGCGCTGAAGACTAAAGCGGTCAACCTTGACGGGATCATAGGGCTTCTCCAGTGATTGGAATCCTTACACTTTGTTGGTCAGCCCTGGTGACGGATTGGTGCCTGATGATCGACGAACGGTCTTCGCCGGGGTCGCGGGGCTGCTGTTCAGACGATGCCGATCGCTAGTGTTTCCGGCGGCGCAAAACAGTTAACGGTCATAAGCATCCTTTCAGAATTTGCGATATCAACTGTGGGAGCGAGCCTGCTCGTGAAAGCGTCATATCAGTCAGACGTTGATTCAACTGACAGAATGCTTTCGCGAGCAGGCTCGCTCCCACAAGGGCAACAGTGTTCAGCAAATTGGACAGATCAGTATGTTTGCCATGTGACGAGCGCCGCTGCGCGCCTTAGTATGGCGCTTTAATTTGCATACAAGGCCCGTTCATGACGATCGAAATCCGCCCGGCGACCCCCAGCGATGCGCCGCAAATCCTCGCCTTCATCACCGAACTGGCAGATTTCGAGAAGGCCCGTCACGAAGTCATCGCCAGCGTCGCCGACATCGAACGCAGCCTGTTCGGCGAAGGCGCCACCGCCCACGGCCTGATCTGCCTGCGCGACGGCTTGCCGATTGGCTTCGCGGTGTTCTTCTTCAGTTATTCAACGTGGCTGGGCAGCAATTGCCTGTACCTCGAAGACCTCTACATCACCCCCGAACAACGTGGCGGCGGCGCCGGCAAAACCCTGCTGCGCCACCTGGCAAAAATCGCCTGCGCCAACGACTGCGGCCGCTTCGAATGGAGCGTGCTGGAATGGAACACCCCGGCCATCGAATTCTACAAGTCGCTCGGTGCGCAACCGCAGGAGGAATGGGTGCGGTATCGCATGGATGGCAAGGTGTTGCGCGAATTCGCCGAGGGCTGAGCACAATGATGGCAATCTACTGCTGATTCAGTTGTCGCCACCGCTCTAGTCCGGCATTCTGTGCGCCATTTTTGCGCGCTCATGGACGACACCTGCAATGCTTCTGGCAAAATTTCTCCGCGCCTGTGGAACCCTCGCTGCGTCAATGATTGACCAGCTATGAGCGGACTGCAGGCGTCCATGCGTCTGTATGGTCTGGTGAAAACTACCGGCTCTTCTGACGACCCGAATCGACAGGCTGTCGAAATTCTCTGCATGGCCCAGCGCACGGGCGGCTTGGCTATTCGGGCTTTCGTGTCGCGGCTCGACGCCGAGTTGATGTCGCGCAGTGCCGGCCTCGGCGAATACCGCGTGGTAGCACTGAGAACCTTTGATCCCACAGCGTTTATCGATGCCCATCAAGGCTGGCTGATGCTGCACATCTGTTGCGGCTTCGTCGCTCTCGCCGGCCATTCTCGGTTGAAAAACGGTGCGTTGATCCCGATGGGCTGGCACGTCTACTCCGAAGTAGGGCGTTGGACCACTGGGCATCATCTGGATTTCGGCGTGCGAATGGGCGACTTGCTGCAATCCACTTATGAGCGCAATCACCTGCGCAACTACAACGCCTGGCTCAACGAACTTGATGATGCAACGCCTGCCGAGTTGAGTTGGCAAGCCAACGAAGCCTGGCGTGCCATACAAACCGCGACATCACCTGAAAGCCGTGAGCATTGTCATGCTCTGTTCGACCCGGTCGACAATCGCTGGCGCTTTGCCGCGACCGACATCGACATCTATCAGCCATCCCCGGCACCCCTTAAGCAAGGAGCTTTGAATTGAGTGGTAAACCCGCAGCACGCGTCACCGACCCAACCGCCTGCCCACTGCCAGGTCACGGCACCAACCCGATTGTCTCCGGCTCGCCGGACGTATTCTTCGACGGCCTCGCTGCTGCACGCATGACCGATAAATCAGCGTGTGGCAGCCCTATCACCGGAGCGGTCTCCGGCACTGTTTTCATCAACGGCCTGAATGCCGCGATGCTCGATAGCACTGGTGGGCATGGCAATGTCGTGATCGGTGGCTCGGGCACGGTGATCATCGGCCAAAGTGGGGGAGGGGCAGCATTTAGTGGGCTGTTGCCGATGCCGGTGCATTTCAACGACCGGATGCAAGTAATCAATGAGATCACAGGAGAGCCCATGCCGAATCATCCCTACGCGATTCAACGCGGTGATGGACGCGTCGAACACGGCGTTACCGATGGCAAGGGTTTCACTCACACGGTGAGCTCGCACCTGCCTGAATCCATCAAATTGTTCGTAGAGTAAGAAGCTATGGCCGCTGAAAATTCGCAATTGAAAGGCTGTCAAAGACTGGTCGTGACACACGAATTAACATGTAAAACCGACGGGACCGTAAAGCAGGCTACGGTTAGCCCGAAAAAAATTGTTTTATTTTTCGTCGGAGGGGCGGGAGACAAGGAGAGTTATTACGGAACGGGACCGAACAATAATGTGGCTGAGGCACTGAAAATATTCATCAAGAATATGGACGCTGAAGGCCTTTGCCCTGATACCTACGACGCACACCACATCGGTTATAACGCCTTCACCAGTGATGAGGGACTTAATGCAAATGTGTTGGCGAAAATTCCCGATCTGACCACTCCGGTCTACATTATCGGGCATAGCTTGGGTGGCTGGAATGGAGCTCACTTGTCTAAAGTGCTGGCAGACAGAGGCTATCGAATCCCGGTATTGGTTACGCTGGACCCCGTCGGAGAGGGTCAGATCGTATGGGGCATATCAAATATTTATCAAAAAGAGCCTACTCCCAAGGCTGAATATTGGGTGAATGTAAGAGCGGATGCCAAAGACTGGAATTTTTCTGATCTCGTGGCGGATTTTGGAGAGCAGTGGGACATGACAAGCGGCCCGAATATCAACGGCCGGGTAGATGTGAACCATGCCGATGCCTGGGCTATCTACATTGCCGTATTAGGTGGCGGAGTGTCAGCGAGGGATATTCTGATGCAGTCAGTGATACAGCACTTCAAAGGGAGGAAATGTGCGTAAATCTTTACTGATTTCAATGTTTTTGGTATGTGCGTCATGCGCCGTCAGTCATGGGCGGCCGATTGCACATATTGAATATATGAATGTGGAGCGCTATCTCAATCGAAATGTTTACCCAGTCACGTTCTCTTCTGATGTCGACGTGGAGCAATTATTCAAATCGAAAATAAGCCAATCTCTGCTCTGTTCCTTCGACCAGAAAACAGATTTCTCAATGCCGCAAGATCTGAAGGAATATGGCGAGGGCTGGGTTGAGCCGGTTAAGTCAGGGGACGGACTGGTATTCAAAGCGGATCTGATGTTTTACAAGGTTAAGGATTCGACAAGTTATACGCTAATGAGCAGCAATGAATTAAAGGCCTTGCTGGCTCGGCGACAGTCGCTAGCTTGTAAAGTCCGAATCAACTCTTACTCCTACAAGGTCTATTTATCGGAGGTCATGAAGATTCCAGTTAAAGATCTCATGAGAGAAGTCAATAAATACTGAGTCGGGGGCGCTCGATGAGTCACGTGAGAGTTTCGGCTCCCTAGGTCATCGACCGATGCTCTAACGCAACTGAGCCATCCACCCATCAAGTCCAAAGCGGGGCGATTTCTCGTCCCAAAATATGGGATCGATATTTATATATTGAGATTTCCCGTCCCTCGGGTTTATAGTCCATCGCACTCACTGCCAAAAAACAAAACAGGTGAAGCGATGCAGGCGCAATTGATCGCGCTCGATTGGGGGACGACCTCATTACGTGCTTACAAACTCGCGGCGGACGGTGTGGTGCTGGAGCAGCGTGCGCTGTCGTCCGGGATCATGCAGTTGCCCAAGACCCCGCGAATCATCCACGGCCGTGAATGCGCCGATGGTTTTGAACTGGCCTTCGACGAAGCCTGTGGTGACTGGCTCGATGCGCAGCCGGATCTGCCGGTAATCGCTTGCGGCATGGTCGGCAGTGCGCAGGGCTGGCGCGAGGCGGCTTACTGCGAGACGCCGGCCGACGTCGCCCATCTAGGAAACTCCCTACAAACCGTTGTCAGTCTTCGCGGTACGCCGGTGCATATCGTCCCGGGCGTGATTCAGCGTTCGCGACTGCCGAATGTAATGCGTGGCGAAGAAACCCAAGTCCTCGGCGTGCTGCAAAGTCTGCCGGCCGAGGCGGGTAATGATCTGCTGATCGGCCTGCCCGGCAGCCACTCGAAGTGGGTGGAAGTGGTCGACGGCCGCATCACCCATTTCGACACTTTCATGACCGGCGAAGTGTTCGCCGTGCTCAGCGAGCACAGCATCCTTGGCCGTACCCAGCAACCGAGCGCGACCTTCGATGCGCAGGCGTTCGATCGTGGTGTGCAAATCGCGCTGTCGGCGGATGCCGAACTCGGTGTGCTGTCGACCTTGTTCAGCGCCCGTACCCTCGGTCTTACCGGTGAACTGAGCCCGACTGCTCAAGCGGATTATCTATCCGGCCTGATGATCGGCCATGAGCTGGCCGCACTCGCCAACGTGCAGCGGCGCCGGCGCAATCAAGCGAATCTTCCATCGATCGTGCTCATCGGCAACGCGCAATTGTGCGCACGCTATCGACGCGCCCTCGACGCCTGCGGCTTTGCTCAGGTGACGCTGGCCGAGCAGGCCACCGAGCGTGGCCTGTGGCAACTGGCGCGCGCCGCCGGACTGATCGATTCCTCATCCCGTTAACCCTGACTGGAGGCCTGACATGCTCAAGCAAGCACTGGCACAAAACGGTCTGATCGCGATTCTGCGTGGCCTGCAACCGCAGGAAGCGGCGGCTGTCGGTGAAGTCCTGTATTCCGCCGGATTTCGCGTCATCGAAGTACCGCTCAATTCCCCATCGCCGTACGAAAGTATCCGCATCCTGCGTGATGCGCTGCCCGCCGATTGCCTGATCGGTGCCGGCACGGTGCTCAGCCCCGAGCAGGTCGAGCAGGTCAAAGCTGCTGGCGGACAGGTGATCGTCATGCCGCACAGCGATGCCAAGGTTCTGCGCGCGGCGAAAGCGGCGGGCCTGTACCTGTCGCCGGGCGTGGCCACGCCGACCGAAGCCTTCGCCGCATTGGCCGAGGGCGCGGACATTCTCAAGCTGTTTCCGGCCGAGCAAATGAGCCCGGCGGTCGTCAAGGCCTGGCTCGCGGTGTTGCCAGCCGGCACGGTGCTGGCGCCGGTCGGCGGCATTACGCCGGACAACATGCAGGCCTTTATCGACGCCGGTGTGAAAGGTTTCGGTCTCGGTTCCGGCCTGTTCAAACCGGGCATGACGCCCGAGCAGGTGGCGGTCAATGCCAAGGCCTACGTGGCTGCCTGGAAAGCCCTGCGTTAAGAATTTTTGGGCGCTGTGTGCGCTGCATCTAATAAAAGCTGCATTTACAAAAGAGAGCAGAGATGAAAATCACCAAACTCACGACCTTCATCGTTCCGCCGCGCTGGTGCTTCCTCAAGGTCGAAACCGACGAGGGCGTGACCGGTTGGGGCGAGCCTGTGGTCGAAGGGCGCGCGCATACCGTAGCGGCTGCGGTGGAAGAATTGTCCGACTACCTGATCGGCAAAGACCCACGCAATATCGAAGACATCTGGACCGTGCTCTATCGCGGTGGCTTCTACCGTGGCGGCGCGATTCACATGAGCGCGCTGGCCGGTATCGACCAAGCGCTGTGGGACATCAAGGGCAAGGCCCTCGGCGTGTCGGTCAGCGATCTGCTCGGTGGCCAGGTGCGCGACAAGATTCGTGTCTATTCGTGGATCGGCGGCGACCGTCCGGCCGACACCGCGCGTGCGGCGAAAGAAGCAGTGAGCCGTGGTTTCACGGCGGTAAAAATGAACGGCACCGAAGAACTGCAGTTCCTCGACACTTTCGAGAAAGTCGACCTCGCCCTGGCCAACGTTGCCGCCGTGCGTGATGCGGTGGGGCCGAACGTCGGTATCGGCGTCGACTTCCACGGCCGCGTGCACAAGCCGATGGCCAAGGTGCTGATGAAGGAGCTCGACCCGTACAAACTGATGTTCATCGAAGAACCGGTGCTCAGCGAAAACTACGAAGCATTGAAAGAACTGGCGCCGCTGACCAGCACGCCGATTGCCCTCGGCGAGCGGCTGTTCTCGCGCTGGGACTTTAAACGGGTGTTGAGCGAAGGCTACGTCGACATTATCCAGCCGGATGCCTCCCACGCTGGCGGCATCACCGAAACCCGCAAGATCGCCAACATGGCCGAAGCCTACGACGTCGCGCTGGCGCTGCATTGCCCGCTGGGACCGATCGCGCTGGCGGCCTGTTTGCAACTGGACGCGGCTTGTTACAACGCGTTTATCCAGGAGCAGAGCCTGGGCATCCATTACAACGAGAGCAACGACTTGCTCGACTATGTGAAGGATCCGCGCGTGTTCGACTACGACCAGGGCTTCGTGAAGATTCCGAACGGCCCAGGGCTGGGCATCGAGATCAACGAGGAATACGTGATCGAGCGTGCCGCCGTCGGCCACCGCTGGCGCAACCCGATCTGGCGCCATGCCGATGGCAGCTTTGCCGAGTGGTGAGTCTCTGACTCGCTAGCATCAGATCGTTCCCACGCTCTGCGTGGGAATGCCTCAATGGACGCTCTGCGTCCGCTGCTGGGACGCGGAGCGTCCCGGGCTGCATTCCCACGCCGAGCGTGGGAACGATCAGTTCTCCGAGGGAGAGGAGATCTGCGTCATGACCTCAACAAACATAAAAAGAGGCATCTCTCATGCAAACGCACACCCTCTCCGGGCAGGCGTCTTTAGTCACGCCTAGCCGCAAGCGATTTTTCATCATGGTGTTGCTGTTCATCACCGTGGTCATCAACTACCTGGACCGCAGCAACCTGTCGATTGCCGCGCCGGCGCTGACCAGTGAGCTGGGCATCGATCCGGTTCATGTCGGTCTGATCTTCTCCGCCTTCGGCTGGACTTACGCCGCGATGCAGATCCCCGGCGGCTGGCTGGTCGATCGCGTGCCGCCGCGCATCCTTTACAGCGTCGCGCTGCTGCTGTGGTCGGTGGCCACAGTGATGCTCGGATTCGTCAGCAGCTTCATCGCGCTGTTCGTGCTGCGCATGGCCGTCGGTGCGCTGGAAGCGCCCGCCTATCCGATCAACAGCCGCGTGGTCACCACCTGGTTTCCTGAGCGCGAGCGCGCCACGGCGATCGGTTTCTACACCTCCGGGCAGTTTGTCGGTCTGGCCTTCCTGACCCCGGTGCTGGCGTGGCTGCAACATGCATTCGGCTGGCACATGGTGTTCGTCGCCACCGGCGCGGTGGGCATTCTCTGGGCGCTGATCTGGTACGCGGTGTATCGCGAGCCGCGCGATTTCAAAGGCACCAACCAGGCGGAAATCGACCTGATCCGCGAAGGTGGCGGGCTGGTCGATATCCAGGCCGAGACAGCCAAGGTCAAAGCCAAGTTCAGCTGGACCGATCTGGGCATCGTCCTCAGCAAGCGCAAGTTGTGGGGCATCTACCTCGGCCAGTTCTGCCTGAACTCGACGCTGTGGTTCTTCCTCACCTGGTTCCCGACTTACCTGGTGAAGTACCGTGGCATGGACTTCATTAAATCCGGCCTCCTGGCGTCGCTGCCGTTTCTTGCCGCGTTCGTCGGTGTTTTGTGCTCGGGGTTCTTTTCCGACTGGTTGATCCGCCGTGGTTACAGCGTCGGGTTCGCGCGCAAGTTGCCGATCATTGGCGGGCTGTTGATTTCGACCTCGATCATCGGCGCCAACTTTGTCGAGTCGACGCCGCTGGTGATTGCCTTCCTCGCCCTGGCATTTTTCGGCAACGGTCTGGCGTCGATCACCTGGTCGCTGGTGTCGACGCTGGCACCGGCGCGGTTGCTCGGCCTGACCGGTGGCGTGTTCAACTTCATCGGCAATCTTTCGGCGATCGCTACGCCGATCGTGATCGGCTTCCTCGCCAGCGGCGATTCGTTCGCTCCGGCGATCACCTACATCGCCGTGCTCGCACTGGTCGGTGCCTTGTCCTACGTGCTGCTGGTGGGCACGGTCGAGCGTATCGAGTTGTAGTGCTCAGTCTCGGGCGACCATAATGCCGCCCGTTCCTTCGCTCAACGGTAAAAGGCTGGATATGCAGGAAGACGCCCCGGAAAAAACCAAGGACGCCGCGCCCACCGGCACCCAGACGCTGCTGCGCGGCCTCGGTGTGGTGCAGGCGGTGGCCAGTGGCGCGCGTGATCTCAAGGAGATCGCCCGGCTGATCGGCACCACGCGCAGCACCACCCATCGTCTGGCCAGTTGCCTGGTCGACGAGCGTTATCTGCGCGTGGTGCCGCAGATCGGTTATCTGCTCGGGCCGAAACTGATCGAACTGGGCTTTCAGGCCCGCGAAGAGTTGCCGCTGGTGACGTTGGCCGGGCCGTATCTGGATGAGTTGTCGGCGCTGACCGGCGATACGGTGCACCTCGGAATCCGCGAAGGCGACGAAGTGCTGTATCTATTGAAGAACCCCGGACGCAACGGGCCGGAAATGCGCTCGCGGGTTGGCCATCGCATGCCGCTGGTACGCACCGGGATCGGCAAGGCGTTGATGCTCGATGATTCGCCGCAGGATTGGCGGCGGCTGTACGACATCAGCCTGCCGGCGGGTGGCAAAAGTCAGTTCTGGCCGCAGCATCCCCAGCAGTCGTGGGAACAGCTTGAGCAGCGCATGGGCGAATACGTTGCCGGTGGCTACGCGTTCGATCTGGAAGACAACGAACCGTCGATCCGCTGTGTGGCGGCGCCGATTCGTGATGCGAGCAAGGGCATAGTCGCGGCGATCAGTATCGCCAGCACCGTGCCGTATATGCCGCTGGAAAAAATGGCCGAGTTGATTCCCCTGCTGAAAGGGGTCACAACCCGGCTGTCGGCGGAGCTGGGCTTGAAGGTGTAAGCCGTGAAGGTTTAAGCCTTCAGCGTGGCCATGTCGATGACGAAGCGGTACTTCACATCACCGGCAATCATCCGCGCGTAGGCTTCGTTGATCTGGCGGATGTCGAGCATTTCGATGTCGCAGGTGATGTTGTGCTCGGCGCAGAAATCCAGCACTTCCTGGGTCTCGGCGATACCGCCGATCAAGGAACCGGCCAGCACGCGGCGGCTCATCACCAGTTTGCCGGCGTGGACGGGCGGGTTCACCGGCTCGATCAGGCCGACCAGAATGTGCACACCGTCGAAACGCAGGGTGTCGAGGTACGGGTTCAAATCGTGTTGCACCGGAATGGTGTCGAGCAGGAAGTCGAAGTAACCGGCCGCGGCCTTCATCTGCTCGGCATCGGTGGAGACGATGACGTGATCGGCGCCCTGACGGCGACCTTCTTCAGCCTTGCTCGCCGAGCGGGTGAACAGCGTGACTTCCGCGCCCATCGCCTTGGCGAACTTGATGCCCATGTGGCCGAGGCCGCCCATGCCGAGAATCCCGACCTTGTCACCGGCCTTGACGCCGTAGTGCTTGAGCGGCGAGTAGGTGGTGATGCCGGCGCAGAGAATCGGTGCGGCGCTGGCCAGAGCCAGTTTCTCGGGGATGCGCACAACGAAGTGTTCGCTGACCACGATGCTGTCGGAGTAACCGCCCATGGTGTTGCTGCCATCGACCCGGTCCGGGGTGGCGTAGGTCATGGTCGGGCCTTCGAGGCAATATTGCTCGAGGTTCGCCTGGCAGGCTTCGCAGCTGCGGCAGGAATCGACCATGCAGCCGACGCCAACCAGATCGCCTACCTTGTGACGGGTGACATTCGCACCGACAGCGGTGACTTTTCCGACAATCTCATGGCCGGGCATCAGCGGATAAACGGCGATGCCCCATTCGTTGCGTGCCTGATGGATGTCGGAATGGCAGACGCCGCAATAGAGAATTTCGATCGCTACGTCGTCGGCGCGCGGGCTGCGGCGTTCGAATTTCATCGGGGCGAGGGGAGTGGTGGCCGATTGGGCGGCATAGCCGATGGCGGTGTACATGGGTAACCTCGCAAAAACAGTGACAAGTGAGGCGGTGAATTCTGGGCGCCAGAGGCGGGTGCGGCCATGACGATTTCTCCGGGTCTCATGCCTAATCCTCCGGCATGCGGGTTTCGGCGATCGCATTGGCCAGCGGATCTGCGATGATGTTTTCATCCCCTTTTCCGTGAATTTTACGAAGACCTATTCGATGCAGTTGACCCGTCATCTTGATGCCAATGCCCGGCTGGTTTCGTTGATCGAACCGCTGGCGCTGCGCGATGGCTACAGCCAGACCGGCCTGCCCGGTGTGCAGATTTTGCGCGCCAGTTGCGACGTCGCCCGTGGCCCGCACATTTACGAGCCGAGCCTGATGATTATCGCCCAGGGCAGCAAACTGGCGTTCCTCGGCCCACGAACCATGGAGTACGGCGCCGGGCATTACCTGATCCAGGCGCTGCCGGTGCCGTTCGAATGCGAAACCTTTGCCTTGCCCGATGCGCCATTGCTCGGTGTGTCGGTGGCGATCGATCGTGTCCTGCTCGGCGAACTGGTGCTGGCCATGGGGCTGGCGCCGGGGCGGCATATTCCGGCGCAGACGCCGGAGTCGATGACCTCGGTGGTGCTCGACGATGGCATGCGCGGTTGTGTCGAACGGCTGCTCAGCTGTCTGCACGATCCGCTGGAATGCCAGATTCTCGGCCCGGCGCGGGTCCGCGAGTTATTGTTCGTCGCGCTGCGCGGGCCGCAAGCGGATGTGTTGCGGGCATTGGTCGAGCAACAAGGGCAATTCGCCCGGGTGGCGGCGTCGATCAGCCATCTGCATGCGCATTACACCGAGCCGCTGAATGTCGAGACACTGGCCAGTTGCGCGAACATGAGCGTGTCGACCTTTCATGAGCATTTCAAGCGCAGCACGCTGTTGTCGCCGGTGCAGTATCTGAAGCGTTTACGCTTGTTGAAGGCGCAGACGCTGCTGGTGGCGGAGGGGCTGGGCGTGGCGCAGGTGGCGCATCGGGTGGGGTATCAGAGCACGTCGCAGTTCAGCCGCGAATACAAGCGCTACTTCGAACGCAGCCCGGGGGAAGAGCGCGCTGCCTGAACCGACGATATTCTCCTGTGGGAGCGAGCCTGCTCGCGAAGGCGGTGTATCAGTCGACATCATTTTCATATGACACACCGCTTTCGCGAGCAGGCTCGCTCCCACAGTTGTCTTGTGGTGGCAGAGGAATTTTGGGCAACAAAAAGGCCCCCATGTCGGGAGCCTTGTTGTTCAGCGTTTCGACTTACATGTTCGGGTAAGTCGGGCCGCCGGCACCTTCCGGCGCCACCCAGGTGATGTTCTGCGCAGGGTCCTTGATGTCACAGGTCTTGCAGTGCACGCAGTTCTGGGCGTTGATCTGGAAACGCTTCTCGCTGTCTTCCTTGGTGATCACTTCGTATACGCCGGCCGGGCAGTAACGCTGCGCCGGTTCGTCGTACAGCGGCAGGTTTTTGCTGATCGGGATGCTCGGATCGGTCAGCTTCAAGTGGCACGGCTGCTCTTCTTCGTGGTTGGTACCGGAGATGAACACCGAGCTGAGTTTGTCGAAACTCAGTTTGCCGTCAGGTTTCGGGTAATCGATCTTCTTGCAGTCGGCCGCGAGCTTGAGGCAGGCGTAATCCGGTTTGGTGTCGCGCAGGGTGAACGGCAGTTTGCCGCCGAAGATGTTCTGGTCCAGCCAGTTGAAACCACCGCCGATGATCGCGCCGTACTTGTGAATCGCCGGGCCGAAGTTACGGCTGGCGAACAGTTCTTCGTGCAGCCAGCTGTTCTTGAATGCGTCGACGTAAGTGGTCAGTTCGACGGTGCAATCCTGCTCGGCGAACAGCGCATCTGCCACCGATTCCGCCGCGAGCATGCCGGACTTCATCGCCGTGTGGCTGCCTTTGATCTTGGCGAAGTTCAGGGTGCCGAGGTCGCAACCGATCAGCGCGCCGCCCTTGAAGACCATTTTCGGCAGCGAGTTCAGGCCGCCCTTGGCGATGGCGCGGGCGCCATAGCTGACGCGCTTGCCGCCTTCCAGATATTGCTTGAGCACCGGGTGATGCTTGAGGCGCTGGAACTCATCGAACGGCGACAGGTAAGTGTTGCTGTAGGACAGGTCGACGATCAGACCGACCACCACCTGATTGTTTTCCAGGTGATAGAGGAACGAGCCGCCGGTGTTCTCGGTGCCCATGATGTCCAGCGGCCAGCCGGCGGTGTGCACCACCAGGCCTGGCTGATGCTTGGCCGGGTCGATTTCCCAGATCTCTTTCAGACCAATGCCGTAGTGCTGAACGTCGGCATCGCTGTCGAGGTTGTAGCGCTTGATCAGTTGCTTGCCGATGTGGCCACGGCAGCCTTCAGCGAACAGCGTGTATTTGCCACGCAGTTCCATGCCTGGGGTGTACAGGCCTTCTTTCGGGTTGCCTTCACGGTCGACGCCCAGATCACCGGTGATGATCCCGCGCACCACACCGTTTTCATCGATCAGCGCTTCCTGAGCGGCGAAACCCGGGTAGATTTCAACACCTAGGTTTTCCGCCTGCTGAGCCAGCCAGCGGCACAGGTTGCCCAGGGAGATGATGTAGTTGCCTTCGTTGTGCATGGTCTTGGGCACAAAGAAGTCAGGAATCTTCTGCGCGCTGTCAGCGTTTTTCAGCACGAAAATGTCATCGCGTGTGACGGGCGTGTTCAGCGGCGCGCCGAGCTCTTTCCAGTCCGGGAACAGTTCGTTCAGGGCGCGGGGTTCGAATACCGCACCGGAGAGGATGTGTGCACCGACTTCGGAGCCTTTTTCGACCACGCAGACGCTGATTTCCTTACCGGCGTCAGCGGCCTTCTGCTTCAAGCGGCAGGCGGCGGACAGACCAGCGGGGCCGGCACCGACGATGACGACGTCGAATTCCATGTATTCGCGTTCCACAGGCTATCTCCTACTCAAGGCTCAACAGTTTTTTTTCTAATATGGAGGTTTGATCTCGCATCCGTATTGCCTTTACGTTAACGTCAAAGGGAATATTGGCGAATCCACCTTTCTCTCTAGGCGGCGCATTATATCTACACCACTCCGAGCGTCCAATACAAACGTTTGTTTGAATCGCCTCCAGCCCTGATAAATCAAAGAAGCGCGGCTTATGACAGGGCATTTTGGCGTATTGACCAGAATGGGCGTTCCGGTCAAGATACGGGCGGTTTTGCGCTCGCCGTAGGCAGACTGGCGGTTTCAAGAGCACCTCTAAAGACAGGGCACAGGCAGTAGACGGTGATGCGCAGCGCAAGTCCGGCGCGCAGTTTACACAGCGTGAGAATGAATGACCCGACAGTCACCCCTGACGAACGGTCACCTCCCTTCGCGAAGTGAATCACCTCACATTCAAGCCGGCGTTTTTAGAGGTGCCCTTGTCGCCCGATGAGCATCATCCGCCAGGTTCGCCTAGGCGACTTTCTTTTCACCGGAGAGTAACGAGGAATCCATGAAGGTTCTTGTAGCTGTCAAACGCGTTGTGGATTACAACGTCAAGGTCCGCGTCAAGGCGGACAATTCCGGCGTCGACCTCGCCAACGTCAAGATGTCGATGAACCCATTCTGCGAAATCGCCGTGGAAGAAGCCGTACGCCTGAAAGAGAAGGGCGTTGCGACTGAAATCGTCGTCGTCTCCATCGGCCCGACCACCGCTCAGGAGCAGCTGCGTACCGCACTGGCTCTGGGTGCCGATCGCGCCATCCTCGTCGAATCCGCTGAAGACCTGACCTCGCTGGCCGTGGCCAAGCTGCTCAAGGCTGTTGTCGACAAGGAACAGCCGCAGCTGGTGATTCTTGGCAAACAGGCGATCGACAGCGACAACAACCAGACCGGCCAGATGCTCGCGGCACTGAGCGGCTACGGTCAGGGCACCTTCGCTTCGAAAGTCGAAGTCTCCGGCGACAGCGTTGCCGTGACCCGCGAAATCGACGGCGGCGCGCAGACCGTTTCGCTGAAACTGCCAGCCATCGTCACCACCGACCTGCGTTTGAACGAGCCGCGCTACGCGTCCTTGCCAAACATCATGAAAGCCAAGAAGAAGCCTCTCGAAGTGCTGACTCCGGACGCTTTGGGCGTTTCCACCGCCTCCACCAACAAGACCCTGAAAGTCGAAGCGCCGGCTGCACGCAGCGCGGGCATCAAGGTCAAGTCGGTGGCTGAACTGGTTGAAAAACTCAAGAACGAAGCGAAGGTAATCTAAATGACTATCTTGGTTATTGCTGAACACGACAACAAAGTGCTGGCCCCGGCCACACTGAACACCGTGGCCGCTGCTGCCAAAATCGGCGGCGACATCCACGTTCTGGTAGCAGGTCAGGGCGCAGGCCCGGTGGCCGAAGCCGCGGCGAAAATCGCTGGCGTGAGCAAAGTCCTCAACGCTGACAATGCCGCCTACGCGCATCAGTTGCCGGAAAACGTTGCTCCGCTGGTTGCAGAGCTGGGCGCTGGCTACAGCCACATCCTCGCTGCCGCCACTTCCAACGGCAAAAACATCCTGCCGCGCGTTGCTGCTGCGCTGGACGTTGACCAGATCTCCGAGATCATCTCGGTCGAAAGCGCTGACACTTTCAAGCGCCCGATCTACGCCGGTAACGCCATCGCTACCGTGCAATCGACTGCTGCGATCAAGGTGATCACCGTGCGTGCCACCGGTTTCGATCCGGTTGCTGCTGAAGGTGGTTCGGCTGCCGTTGAAGCCGTTGGCGCTGCGCACGACGCCGGTACTTCGAGCTTCGTCAGCGAAGAGCTGGCCAAGTCCGACCGTCCTGAGCTGACCGCTGCCAAGATCGTCGTTTCCGGCGGTCGCGGCATGCAGAACGGTGACAACTTCAAACACCTGTACGCGCTGGCCGACAAGCTCGGCGCTGCTGTGGGCGCCTCGCGCGCTGCGGTCGACGCAGGTTTCGTACCGAACGACATGCAGGTCGGTCAGACCGGCAAGATCGTTGCGCCACAGCTGTACATCGCCGTCGGTATCTCCGGCGCGATCCAGCATCTGGCCGGCATGAAAGACTCCAAGGTGATCGTTGCGATCAACAAGGACGAAGAAGCGCCGATCTTCCAGGTGGCCGATTACGGTCTCGTGGCGGATCTGTTCGAAGCAGTACCTGAGCTGGAGAAGCTGGTCTAATCCGGCGGCTTCACTTATAAAGAGCCCGGCCTGTTGGTCGGGCTTTTTTTTGTCTCGAATTTCAAGCGGGAGCGTTTTGCCATGGATCTGCGCTGCGGATGGTTGTTGGGATGGTTGCTGTTGCCAGGTTTGGCCTTGGCCGCTGGCAAGTGCGAGCGCCTGGTCGTCACCGGCAGCCCGGACGCGCCGCCCTACTTGTGGCAGGACCCGCAAAACCCCAAGCGCCTGATCGGCGCCAGTGCTGACTTGTTGCAGCAAGTGGCCAAAGATCTGGGCATCAAAGTCGACCTGCTCTACGCCGGCAAACGCTCACAGGCCCTCGATGAAGTGCGCAGCGGGCGCATGGACATGCTGGCCGACGCGCCGCTGACCGTGACTGAGCTGGAAAACCTTGACTACATCCATCCGCCACTGCTGGAAAACGACTATCTGGTGTGGACGCGCAAAGGCTCGACGCTGACCTATGCCGAGGCCAGCGACCTGAAAGGCCATGCCGGCGCGGTGTCGGAAAAGTCGCGGATGACCCAGGCATTCGGCACTTTCGCCGAGCAGAATCTGACCCTGACCCGCACAGCAAACCTTACCGAGGCACTACAGAAGTTGCTGTTGGGCGAGGTGGAATATGTCCTCGCCGGCCGTTACTCAGGCCTGGCCGCCGCGCAGACATTGGGCATGACCAGCGATCTGTTGGCGTTCGAACAACCCATCGACCGGCCGGGTCTGTTCCTCGCGGTTTCGCATAACTCGGCCTGCAACGATCCGTGGTTGCGCGGACAGCTCGCCAAAAAGATGACAGAATTGCCCGCGTCCGGACTGACGGAAGCCGCGCTGCAACGCAACATCGAGCGCTGGAAGGCGCAACAGCAACAGCCGCCACAACCTGTCAGTGCCCCAAAACAGTAGGGATTCTTAGTGAGTATTCGACCTCTTTTCGCGGCTGTGGCCGTTCTGGCCCTGGCCGGGTGCGCATCCGATCCGGCACCCAGTGAACAAATGCGTTTGACCGAACAAGCCATCGTGCAGGCCAAGGCAGTCGGCGCCACCGCTGACGAAGTGCCGGAAATGCAACTGGCCGAAACAAAATACAACCGCGCCAAAGGCAGCATGGCCGACGAGTCCTATCGCAACGCGCGCATGCGTGCCGAGCAGGCCGAACTGGATGCGCGTCTGGCCGAGGCCAAGGTGCTGACGAAAAAAAGTGAAGAACAGCTGAATGTGCTCAATACCCGCATTGTCCGCCTGCGCAAGCAGCTGCAACTGGGGGAAGCACAATGAACCTCAAGTCCAATGCTCTCGGCATTCTGCTTCTCGCCGGTTGCGCCAGCCTCTACGGCTGCGCCGGACAGCACAGCGAGGCGGCGCTGCAACAGGCCGGCGCAGATTTCCAGAAGGTCAAGGAAGATTCCAACGTGCTGCGCATCGCGCCGAAAGACGTGATCCGCGCCGGCGAATCCCTGGCCCGCGCTGATCGGCTGTCGACCTATTGGGGCAGCGGTGCCGACGTGGTGCATTACGCCTACCTGAGCCAGCGCTACAGCGAAATCGCCCGCGAGCACACCAACCAGGCGCTCAACGAGGAACGCGCCGCCAAGCTCGAGCTTGAGCGTCAGCGTCTGCAACTGGCCCTGCGCGAATCGAAACTGCTCAGCGTGCAGCAACAAGGCAAGTGGCTGGAGGAACAGATCGTCGCGCTGGCGACCACGCAGACTGATCGCGGCCTGGTGATGACCCTCGGCGACGTGTTGTTCGACACCGGCCAGGCGGAACTGAAAAATTCAGCCAACCGCGTCGTGCTGAAGATCGTCCAGTTCCTGCAACTGAACCCCAAGCGCGTGGTGCGCATTGAGGGTTACACCGACAGCACCGGTGGCAGACAGGAAAACCTCAAACTGTCCCGCGATCGTGCGCAATCGGTGGCTGACGTGCTGGTCGATCTGGGTATCGACGAAAAACGCATTCAGGTCGAAGGTTACGGCGACCAGTTCCCGGTCGACGCCAACGCCTCCGAGCGTGGACGGGCGCAGAACCGCCGTGTGGAAATTGTGTTTTCTGACGAAAAAGGCCAGCTCGGCGCCGCCCGCTGAGGGCTGCGTCTCTGGAAAGCCCGGACTGTCATGCAGTGCCGGGCTTTTTTGTGTCTGTCGATTGCCGCGCAAAACCGTACAGATGGGGCAGACACCGCACTGTACGGTCGAGTAATCTGGCAACTGTCCCAGTACACTTCTAAACTGTTCCGGTATTGTTTCAGACAAGAATAAAACGCCCGTGAAATCGAGTGCTGCGTCATGACCAATCTCTTGCTCTACCAACGTATTGCTCAGCAACTGGCCGAAGACATCCGCCGTGGTGTCTATCAACCGGGGGAGCGCGTGCCTTCGGTGCGCAAGATGAGTTCGCAGCTCAACGTCAGCCATGCGACGGTGTTGCAGGCTTACGCCAACCTTGAGGATCAGGGCCTGATCCGCGCCCGGCCACAGTCGGGTTACTACGTACACCAGACCCCGGCGCTGACCGCGCCGACGCCGGACATCGCCCGGGTCGAACGGCCGGGGCTGGTGACGCGCAGCAGCATCATTCAACAGGTATTGGTCGAATCCCGCCGCGAAGGCGTGTTTCCGCTGGGCGCTGCGGTGCCGAGTGTCGATTATCTGCCGGTGCGCGCGCTGCATCAGCAATTGGCCAAGGTCACCCGCTTCCACAGCCCTCGGGCGTTCAGCTACATGTTCAGCCCCGGCTTCGAACCGCTGCGCCGGCAAGTGGCGATCCGCATGCGTGACGCTGGCGTGGTGGTCGATCCGTCGGAAGTGGTGATCACCCACGGCTGTGTCGACGCCTTGCAGATGTCGTTGCGCGTGCTGACCCGGCCGGGCGATCTGATCGCTGCCGAATCGCCGACCTATTACGGCCTGCTGCAACTGGCCGATCTGCTCGGCCTGAAAGTCATCGAAATCCCCAGCGATCCCGCCACCGGCATGAGCCTGGAGGCCTTGCAACTGGCCGCCAACCAATGGTCGATCAAGGCACTTGTGCTGACCACGCGCCTGAGCAATCCCCTCGGCGGGACCATGCCGGAAGAGCGGCAGAAACAGTTGTTGCGTCTGGCCTCGGATTTCGACATTCAGATTGTCGAAGACGATATCTACGGCGAACTGATGTTCGAACAGGGCCGCACCAAAGCGCTGAAAGCCTACGACCGCCTGGATCGGGTGATCTACTGCTCGAGCTTCTCCAAAACCCTGTCACCGGGTGTGCGCATCGGCTGGATGATCGCCGGCAAATACCAACAGGAAATCCAGCGCCTGCAAACCTTCAGCACCCATTCGGCGTGCAGCGTTACGCAGATGGCGATTGCCGCGTATCTGGAAAACGGCGGTTATGACCGGCATTTACGCTACATCCGTCAGGAGTACCGGAAAAACCTCAGCGCGTTCCAGCTGGCGGTGCAGCAGCACTTCCCCGAGGGCACGCAAATGTCCCGGCCTACGGGCGGTTTCATCCTCTGGGTGAGCTTGCCGGGGCGGGTCAATACTCAGGAATTGCATGTCCGCGCGCTGCAACAAGGCATCAGCATCGCGCCGGGGCTGATCTTCAGTAATACCGAGCAGTTCAACCACTGTATCCGCCTCAATTGCGGCATTCCGTGGAACCGCGAAGCGGAGCGGGCGCTGATGACGCTGGGTCTGTTGGCCACCCAACTGTGTCAGGAAACCGCTGGCGGATTCTGAACGGGGAGGCGCTGAGGCTTGTCATGTGACGCACAACAGGCGAGCATGTGGCCCTCTGCCGTTAGTTCGTTGGGTCCATGAAAGCGATTGTTCCTGCCGCGTGGGTATTGCTGGGTTTGCTGATGGTCGGTCAGGCACCGGGTGCTATGGCGGCCGCAGCCCAGGAAAAACCGGCAGCGACCAGTACCACGAACAAAGCCACCAAAACCGCGGCTCCGGCAAAAAAAGCCCAGGCGAAAAAAAACGCCACGGTGAAGAAGCGCCGCCCGGTGGCCTCGAAATCGAAATCCGCCCGTGAAGTGGCAAAGACCAAATTGCCGCCGGCAAAACTCGATCTCAGCCTGCCCAAGGATATGGTTGAAGACTTGAAGCCAAAGGGCACCGTGGAGCTGCCCAAACGCGAGGCGATCCTGCCGCAGATGTTTGGCGAGAAAGATAACGGCTTCCAGCTCAACGGCCGCTTGCTCAGCAATGAAATGGAGCTGCAATTGCGCAACGAAGCGCGACGCGATGTGGAAGGCGCGGCGCTGGATTTCGAATTCAAGCAATAGATGCGGCCCTCTGCAACGCGCAGAGCAGACGCTTCGTCGGAGACTGCCCGGTCACTTTTACTTATCGTTGAAAACCCGCTCGTAGCAATTTGAAACAGTCGTTTTAGCGGTTACTCTGTTTCCCGTCTCTTTACACATCGCCCGTCGCGAGGATCTGTTCGTCATGAAATGCCGTGAAGGCTGTGGCGCTTGCTGCATTGCCCCCTCCATCAGTTCGCCGATCCCCGGCATGCCCGATGGCAAGCCCGCCGGCGAACGTTGCGTGCAACTGTCGGTCGATAACCTGTGCAGCATTTTCGGCCGTCCGGAACGTCCGGCTGTCTGCTCGGGCTTCGCTGCGGATGTCGAGGTGTGCGGCAGCAGTTCGGAAGAAGCGATCAGATTGATCGGCTGGTGGGAGCAGATGACGGCGGCGTGATGTGTTCACCAACGGAACTTCAACAATAAGGAATAACACTATGGGTTCGCTGCACCGTATCGCTGTGTTGTGTGGTCTGACTGCCGTACTTGCCACTTCGGTCGCCCACGCAGAAGACTGGAAAGTGGCGAAGAACGAAGACGGCATCAAGGTTTCCCTGAGCGAAATACCCGGTTCGGACTACAAGTCCTACCAAGGCGTCGCGCTGATGAAAACCACCGTTGCCAAACTGCGCGCCTTGCAGGAAGACGTCTCTGGCGCCTGCGCGTGGATTCACGAGTGCAAGAGCCAGAAACTGCTCAAGCACGAAGGCGATCTGAGCTGGACCTATTCGCAATTCAACACGCCGTGGCCGGTGACCCCGCGTGATTCGGTGCTGAAGATCACCACCGTTGAAGGTGCCGATGGCAGCCTGACCCGGAACCTTGAAGGTGTACCGACCTATCTGCCGGAAGAAAAAGGTTTCGTGCGGGTTCAGCAGGTCAAAGGCTTCTGGAAGTTCGTGCCTAAGGGCGATCAGGTTGAAGTGACTTATCAGGTGCACACCGAGCCGGGCGGTAGCGTGCCGGCCATGGTCGCCAACAAGTTTGTGGTGGATGCGCCATTCAATACCCTGAAAGCGCTGAAAGAACGCGCCGAGAAATAATCAATTCGCTGTAAGCAAAACGCCCCGACCGGTTCGGGGCGTTTTGTTTTGTCTCTAAATTGTATTTCCAGATATGCGTTGCACGAAATTTTCACAAAGTCTCCAAGACAATTCGCCCGCACTTGTTGCCTGCCATTGCGCTGTCAGCCCTTTGAATGAAAGTCTCGAAGGGCAGGGCAGTAATCAATGGCAATGGTGTGAACGATCGTGCAACATTTGCGCACCGCGCACGCCCCGGGGTCTGGACTGACCAATAGAGGGCCTGGCGCCGCTGTATTTTTGCAACTTCAACTTCCAATGGGTCCTAAAACGACATGGCAAACCCGGACGCCCTGAATCAGCAGCGATCTTCTGCTCGCCTGCTGCAACCGACCGTCAAATCGCATCTGGCCTACACGCTGCTGTGCGCACTGGTCATGATGGTCATGTTTTCCGCGCTGCGCCTTGCGCTGCTGGTCTACAACCGCGAGATGATCCTCGACACCCCGGCCGCGACCTTCCTTGAAGCGTTCGTCAACGGTCTGCGTTTCGACCTGCGCCTGGTGGTCTACCTGTGCATTCCGCTGGTGCTGGCGCTGTTCAGTGCCCGGGCCATGGCCGCGCGCGGTTTCTTCCGTCTGTGGCTGACCGTCGCCTCGAGCATCGCGCTGTTTCTCGGCCTGATGGAGATGGACTTCTACCGCGAGTTTCACCAGCGCCTCAATGGTCTGGTGTTCCAGTACGTGAAGGAAGACCCGAAAACCGTAATGAGCATGCTCTGGTACGGTTTCCCGGTGGTGCGCTACGTGCTGGCATGGGTAATCGGCACGGTCATTCTGACCCTGGCGTTCAAAGGCGCCGACCGTGCTACCCGCCCGCGCGGACCGTTCAGCGGCGGTAGCGTCAGCTCCCGTCAGGTTGCGCCGTGGTACACCCGCCTGGCGGTGTTCGTGGTCTGCCTGCTGATCTGCGTCGTCGCCGCTCGCGGCACCTTGCGTCAGGGCCCGCCGATGCGCTGGGGTGACGTCTACACCACCGATTCCAACTTCGCCAACCAGCTCGGCCTCAACGGCACGCTGTCGCTGGTCGCCGCAGCCAAGGCGCGCATGGGCGAAGACCGCGACAACATCTGGAAAGCCACGCTGCCCCAGGAACAGGCGCAGCAAGTGGTGCGCGACATGCTGCTGATGCCGGACGACAAACTGGTCGATGCCGACATCGCCGCTGTTCGCCGCGACTACATGCCGCCGGCCGACAAGACCCTGCCGATCAAGAACGTCGTGGTGATCCTGATGGAAAGCATGGCCGGTCACTCGGTCGGTGCTTTGGGCGCGCCGGGCAATATCACCCCGTACCTGGACAAGCTGTCGAAGGAAGGTCTGCTGTTCGACCGTTTCTTCTCCAACGGCACCCACACCCACCAGGGCATGTTCGCGACCATGGCCTGCTTCCCCAACCTGCCGGGTTTCGAATACCTGATGCAGACCCCGGAAGGCAGCCACAAACTGTCCGGCCTGCCGCAGCTGCTCAGCGCCCGCGACTATGACGATGTCTACGTCTACAACGGCGACTTCGCCTGGGATAACCAGTCGGGCTTCTTCAGCAACCAGGGCATGACCAACTTCGTTGGCCGCAACGACTTCGTCAATCCGGTGTTCTCCGATCCGACCTGGGGCGTGTCCGACCAGGACATGTTCGATCGTGGCCTGCAGGAACTGAAGGCGCGGGAAAACGGCAAGCCGTTTTACGCATTGCTGCAAACCCTGTCCAACCACACGCCGTACGCCTTGCCCACGCCATTGCCGGTCGAGCGCGTCACTGACCGTGGCAGCCTCAACGAACACCTGACCGCCATGCGCTATTCCGATTGGGCGCTCGGCCAGTTCTTCGAGAAGGCGCGCAAAGAGAAGTACTTCAACGAAACCCTGTTCGTCATCGTCGGCGACCACGGCTTCGGCAACGAGCGTCAGATCACCGAAATGGACCTGGGTCGCTTCAACGTGCCGATGCTGATGATTGCCCCGGGCATCCAGCAGAAGTTCGGTACCCGCGACCACACCGTGGGCACGCAGATCGACATCGTGCCGACCATCATGGGCCGTCTCGGTGGCGAAGTGCGTCACCAGTGCTGGGGCCGCGACCTGCTCAACCTGCCGCAGGGCGACACCGGTTTTGGCGTGATCAAGCCTTCGGGCAGCGAGCAGACCACCGCCATCGTCACCGCCGATGAGATTCTGGTGTTGCCGCGTGACAAGGACATGGGCCCTAAAATCTGGAAATATCAGCTGGGCGCCAACCCGCACGCCGAAGTTGTACCGGACGCGCCGCGCACTGCCGAACTCAAACTCAAACTTGAGGCGTTCCTGCAAACCGCGACCAAGAGCCTGCTCGATAACACCGCCGGTGTCATTCACGGCAAGCCGGACTGATAACTGGTTAAAGTCCACGCAATAAAAAAGAGGCCCTTGCAAAGGGGCCTCTTTTTTTACAGCTTCAAATCGTCATATCTTGCCGAGTAACAACAGCACCAGCAGCACGACCAACACCACGCCGATAATACCCGACGGGCCATAACCCCAACTTCTGGAGTGCGGGAAGACCGGCAGACCACCGATCAGCAACAGGATCAGGATGATGATTAGAATTGTGCCCATGGGTGATTTCCTTGTTCAGAGTCTGGAAGAGTCTTGATGCTCAGTGGGCAGCTGGAGAGCAACTAAATTCCAGCCGGCTTACATGTTCCGACTTGCGCCGGTGAAAAATAATTCAATGTTTTTTTAATGTATTTGGATTGCTCGGTTATTTCCTTTCCAGCAAAAAGATCGCAGCCTCGTTGCACTCGTCAGCTCCTACATGAGGCCAACCGGAACGATGACGGCTGGAATCTTTTGATCCTCCATTCAGCAACTGGATGGAGCGTGGGTGAACGAAGTTCCTTCGCTACACTCGGCGCATCTCTCCCGGAACAACAAGGCTGTCCGCTATGCAAAATCGCATGATGATCACTGGTGCAGGCTCAGGCCTGGGTCGCGAAATCGCCCTGCGCTGGGCCCGTGAAGGCTGGCGGCTGGCCTTGTCCGATGTCAGTGAACCCGGCCTGCAGGAAACCCTGAAACTGGTGCGCGAGGCGGGCGGTGACGGCTTCATCCAGCGCTGCGACGTGCGTGATTACAGCCAGCTCACCGCCTTCGCCCAGGCCTGCGAAGAGAAGCTCGGCGGCATCGACATCATCGTCAACAATGCCGGCGTCGCCTCGGGCGGATTCTTCAGCGAGTTGTCGCTGGAAGACTGGGACTGGCAGATCGCGATCAACCTGATGGGTGTGGTCAAGGGCTGCAAGGCGTTCCTGCCGCTGCTGGAACAGAGCAAGGGCAAGATCATCAACATCGCCTCCATGGCCGCGTTGATGCAAGGCCCGGCAATGAGTAACTACAACGTGGCCAAGGCCGGCGTGGTGGCGTTGTCGGAAAGTCTGCTGATCGAACTGGCGCAACAGGAAGTGGCGGTGCATGTGGTTTGCCCATCGTTCTTCCAGACCAACTTGCTCGATTCTTTCCGTGGCCCGACCCCGGCCATGAAAGCCCAGGTCGGCAAGTTACTGGAAAGTTCGCCAATCAGTGCCGCCGACATCGCTGACTACATCTATCAG
This sequence comes from Pseudomonas sp. RG1, assembly GCF_025910115.1. Classification (NCBI taxonomy): domain Bacteria; kingdom Pseudomonadati; phylum Pseudomonadota; class Gammaproteobacteria; order Pseudomonadales; family Pseudomonadaceae; genus Pseudomonas; species Pseudomonas sp. RG1. The sequence continues at coordinate 209,715 of NZ_JAPCIK010000040.1, read as the reverse complement.
CAAGTCGCCGCCGGTGAGTTCATGATCCTGCCCCACGAACAAGGGCGCATGGCCTGGGCGCTGAAACAGAAGAATCCGCAACTGCTCTACAACGAAATGACTTCCATGGCCGAGAAAATGCGCGCCAAGGCCAAACAAAACAACGCTTGATCTTGTTCGATGCCCGCCGCGTCGTTAGGGTGGCCGCCACGGTCACCCTGTCGAGACGCCTCCATGCTCAATTACTTGTGGTTCTTCCTTGCGGCGCTGTTTGAAATCGCCGGCTGTTTTGCCTTCTACATGTGGCTGCGCCAGGGCAAGAGTGCGTTGTGGGTGATTCCCGCGTTGCTCAGCCTGACCCTGTTCGCGCTGTTGCTGACCCGTGTGGAAGCGGCCTACGCCGGGCGCGCCTATGCCGCGTATGGCGGGATCTACATCGTTGCTTCGATTGGCTGGCTGGCGGTGGTCGAGCGGGTGCGTCCGCTGGGCTCGGACTGGATTGGCATGGCGCTGTGCGTGGTCGGTGCCAGCATCATTCTGTTCGGGCCGCGCTTTTCCGCTGCCTGAGGCGTTTGTGCGAAGCGTCTGACAGCTGCGGGCGTGGGCAGCTGTAGGGCAAGACTGATTTGCTCGTCGTGGATTGTGAAGACGCTGTAAGCCGCGCATCTTCAGGGTTTGCCAGTCCTGAAGGATGAATCCCATGCTTGTACTCAGCCGTGTGGTCGGTGAGTTGATTTCAATCGGAGACGACATCACCCTGCGTGTTCTGTCGGTCAACGGCTCCAGCGTGCGCTTCGGCGTCGAGGCGCCGAAAAAGGTCCATGTACACCGCGCCGAGGTCTATGACCGGATCAAGCGCAAGGAGGCCGCAGCAAAGGCTGGCTGACGGCTTCAGTCGAACAAATGCTTGGGTACGTCGTGCTTGAGCATCAGCTGGCACTGTTCGCTTTCCGGGTCGAACACGATCAATGCCTGGCCTTTGGTCAGTGCCTGACGCACGCGCAGGACGCGGGTTTCCAGCGGGGTGTCATCGCCGTTGTCGGTACCGTCGCGGGTGACGAAATCCTCGATAAGGCGGGTGAGGGTGTCGACTTCAAGCGCGTCGTGGGGAATGAGCATGGGCACCTCGGTCAAATCAATGTCGGGATGCTACGGGGATTGGGTTTCGTCTGCCAGTTCTGTATTGGCCGTGCCGGGCAATTCGCGAGCAGGCTCGCTCCCACATTTGAAATGCGATCCCTGTGGGAGCGAGCCTGCTCGCGAAGGCGGTTAACTGTTCACCGAAGGCTCAACTGTCAGAACGCTGCCCCACCAGACTGTCCACCGGCGGCACGCGGGTTTCGCTTTCCATCTGCGTGTCATGCTCGATCTGATGGCTGAAGCGATCCAGTGAAGCATTGGCCGGTGCCGCGTCGCTGGCAAAGACCGGCGGGCTGAGGATGTACGCACCGAGCAAACGGCTGAGCGCTGCCAGACTGTCGATGTGCGTACGCTCGTAGCCGTGGGTGGCATCGCAGCCGAAAGCGAGCAGGGCGGTGCGGATGTCGTGGCCGGCGGTGACCGCCGAGTGCGCATCGCTGAAGTAATAGCGGAACATGTCACGTCGCACCGGCAATTCGTGTTCATCGGCCAGACGCAACAGATGCCGCGACAGGTGATAGTCATACGGCCCGCCCGAATCCTGCATCGCCACGCTCACGGCGTGTTCGCTCGAGTGCTGGCCGGGGGCGACCGGTGCGATGTCGATGCCGACAAACTCGCTGACGTCCCACGGCAATGCCGCCGCTGCACCGCTTCCGGTCTCTTCGGTGATGGTGAACAGCGGATGGCAATCGATGTTCAGTTCCTGGCCGCTGTCGACAATCGCCTTCAGAGCAGCGAGCAATGCGGCAACACCGGCCTTGTCGTCGAGGTGGCGGGCGCTGATATGGCCGCTTTCGGTGAACTCGGGCAGCGGATCGAAGGCCACCACGTCGCCGACATGAATGCCCAGCGACTCGCAATCGGCCTTGGTCGTGCAGTAGGCGTCCAGACGCAGCTCGACATGGTCCCAACTGATCGGCATTTCATCGACCTGGGTGTTGAACGCATGCCCGGACGCCATCAGCGGCAACACGCTGCCGCGAATCACCCCGGTGTCGGTAAACAGGCTGACCCGGCTGCCTTCGGCAAAGCGGCTCGACCAGCAACCGACCGGCGCGAGGGTCAGGCGACCGTTGTCTTTCACCGCACGCACAGCGGCGCCGATGGTGTCCAGGTGCGCAGACACCGCGCGGTCAGGGCTGCTCTTTTTGCCCTTCAAGGTCGCGCGGATGGTGCCGCGCCGAGTCATTTCGAACGGAATGCCCAGCTCTTCAAGACGCTCGGCGACATAGCGCACGATGGTGTCGGTGAACCCGGTAGGGCTGGGAATGGCGAGCATTTCCAGCAGGACTTTTTGCAGGTAAGCCAGATCCGGTTCAGGGATTTGTGTGGTCATGGTCATGGAAACTCCTGATGGGTTGAGCACACCGATGGTTTCGATGAGGAAAATTGGTGGTGACGTTCAGGGCCTCTTCGCGAGCAGGCTCGCTCCCACATTTGGAATGCATTCCCCTGTGGGAGCGAGCCTGCTCGCGAAGGCGTCAGCCGGAACAACGATGGTTCAAGAGACAGCCGGCTGACTATGCGGAAACAACAGATCGACAAAGCGTTCCGCCGTCGGCTGCGGTTCATGGTTGGCGAGGCCGGCGCGTTCGTTGGCTTCGATGAACACGTACTCGGGCTGATCCGCCGCCGGCACCATCAGATCGAGCCCGACCATCGGAATATCCAGCGCCCGCGCCGCACGCACGGCCGCGTCGACCAGCGTTGGATGAAGAATGTCGGTCACGTCTTCCAGCGTCCCGCCGGTGTGCAGGTTGGCCGTGCGCCGCACGAACAGATGCTCGCCGGCCGGCAGGATGCTGCTGTAGTCGTAACCGGCGGCATGCAGCGTGCGTTGGGTTTCGTGGTCCAGCGGAATCTTGCTTTCGCCACTGGTGGCGGCTTGCCGGCGGCGGCTCTGCGCTTCGATCAGCGCACCAATCGAATGCTGACCATCGCCGACCACTTCGGCGGGCTTGCGAATCGCCGCCGCCACCACTTCAAAACCGATCACCACAATGCGCAGATCAAGGCCTTCGTGGAAGCTTTCCAGCAGCACGCGGCTGTCGAACTGCTTCGCCGTTTCGATAGCCTTCTGCACTTCTTCGATGGTGCGCAGATCCACCGCGACGCCTTGGCCCTGTTCGCCATCGAGAGGCTTGACCACCACCCGTTGGTGCTCATCAAGGAAGGCCAGGTTGTCGTCGGCATTGCCCGCCAGTTGCTGCGCCGGCAGTTTCAGGCCTGCGGCCTTGAGCACCTTGTGGGTCAGACTTTTGTCCTGGCACAGGGTCATGCTGATCGCACTGGTCAGATCGCTCAGCGACTCGCGGCAGCGCACGCGACGGCCGCCATGGCTGAGGGTGAACAGCCCGGCGTCGGCGTCATCGACTTGCACGTCGATACCGCGTCGATGCGCTTCTTCGACGATGATCCGCGCGTAAGGATTGAAATTCGCCTCCGGGCCCGGGCCGAGAAACAGCGGCTGGTTGATGCCGTTCTTGCGCTTGATGGCGAAGGTCGGCAGGTTGCGGAAACCCAGTTTGGCGTAAAGGTTTTTCGCCTGACGATTGTCGTGCAGCACCGACAGATCCAGATAAGCCAGGCCGCGACTCATGAAATGCTCGACCAGGTGCCGCACCAGCACTTCGCCGACGCCGGGGCGCGAGCAATGCGGGTCGACCGCCAAGCACCAGAGGCTGCTGCCATGTTCCGGATCGTTGAAGGCTTTTTGATGATTGAGGCCCATGACACTGCCGATCACCGCGCCGCTGTCTTCGTCTTCCGCCAGCCAGTACACCGGGCCGCCCTGATGATGTGGCGTGAGCAGCTCCTGATCGATCGGCAACATGCCGCGTGCCTGGTACAAACGGTTGATGCCTTGCCAGTCGGTTTCGCTCTGCGCACGACGAATGCGGAAGCCGCGAAACACTCGCGTGGCCTGCCGGTAATCGCTGAACCACAAACGCAGGGTGTCGGATGGGTCGAGAAACAGCTGCGTCGGCTCAAGGCCGAGAATCTGCTGCGGTGCGGCAACATACAGGGCGATATCGCGCTCGCCGGGTTGCTCGTTGAGCAGCTCCTGCGCCAGTGACGCCGGATCGGGAAAGGTGTGACCGATCAGCAGCCGGCCCCAACCGCAATGCACGGCAATCGGGGCGCTGGCAGGCTCGCTGCCGTCTTCGGCCAGGCGCGCCTGCAAACGTTCATACGAGGGGGCCTGACCACGCAACAGGCGTTGGTTGATGGACGTGGCATGGGGTTTCATCAATCAGATTCCTTGTTCACTGAGCCACAGGTTCAGGGCCGCCAGTTGCCACAGTTTCGAGCCGCGCAATGGGGTCAGCTGGCCTTGCGGATCAGTCAGAAGCTTGTCGAGCATGCTCGGGTTGAACAGGCCGCGATCCTGGCCCGGATCCAGCAGCAGCTCGCGCACCCAATTGAGTGTGTCGCCCTGCAAGTGCTTGAGACCCGGCACCGGGAAGTAGCCTTTCTTGCGGTCGATCACTTCGCTTGGAATGACCCGGCGCGCAGCTTCTTTCAGCACTTGCTTGCCGCCATCGGGCAGCTTGAATTTGCCCGGCACACGGGCCGACAGTTCGACCAGTCGATAGTCGAGAAACGGCGTACGCGCTTCCAGGCCCCAGGCCATGGTCATGTTATCGACGCGTTTGACCGGGTCATCGACCAGCATCACCGTGCTGTCCAGACGCAGCGCCTTGTCCACAGCAGCCTCGGCGCCGGGCTGGGCAAAGTGCTGTTTGACGAAATCGCCCGCCGCATCGTGGTCGACCAGCCATTTCGGCTGGACCGTCGCCGCGTAGTCGTCGTAGCTGCGATCGAAGAACGCATCGCGGTAGGCCGCGTATGGGTCCGCCGCGCCGTCGACCTGCGGATACCAGTGGTAACCGGCAAACAGTTCGTCCGCGCCTTGGCCGCTCTGCACCACTTTGCAGTGCTTGGCCACTTCGCGGGACAACAGATAGAACGCGATGCAGTCGTGGCTGACCATCGGTTCGCTCATTGCGCGGAAGGCGGCGGGCAGTTGCTCGATGATTTCTTTCTCGTCGATGCGCAACTGATGGTGGCGGGTGCCGTAGTGCTTGGCGATCAGGTCCGAATACTGGAACTCGTCGCCGCGCTCGCCGCCGGCATCCTGGAAACCGATGGAAAAGGTCGACAGATTCTCTACGCCGACTTCGCGCAACAGGCCGACGAGCATGCTCGAATCGACACCGCCGGAAAGCAACACACCGACATCCACTGCCGCACGCTGACGAATCGCCACCGCTTCGCGGGTGCTGTCGAGGACGCGATCGACCCAGTCTTCCAGATTGAGGTTTTTCTCGTCTTCATTCGGGCCGTAGGGCAGGTTCCACCAGGTTTTCTGCTCGGTGCGGCCATCGGCTTCAACGCGCATCCAGGTGGCAGGCGGCAGTTTTTCGATACCGGCCAGCAAGGTGCGCGGCGCAGGTACGACCGCGTGGAAATTCAGATAGTGATTGAGCGCCACCGGATCGAGGATCGGGTTGATGTCGCCGCCCTTGAGCAGCGCCGGCAGTGCCGAGGCGAAGCGCAGGCGTTGGCCAGTGCGCGACAGGTACAGCGGCTTCACGCCGAGACGGTCACGGGCGATGAACAGGCGCTTGGCATCGCGCTCCCAAATGGCGAAGGCGAACATGCCGTTGAGCTTCGGCAGCAATGCTTCGCCCCAGGCGTGATAACCCTTGAGCAGCACTTCGGTGTCGCCACCCGAATAGAAGGCATAACCCAGTGCTTCAAGCTCTGCGCGCAGTTCCGGGAAGTTGTAGATCGCACCGTTGAACGCCAGGGACAGGCCCAGTTGGCTGTCGATCATCGGCTGCGCCGAGCCGTCCGACAGGTCCATGATTTTCAGGCGTCGATGGCCCAGGGCAATCGGCCCTTGGGCATGGAAGCCCCACGCGTCAGGGCCGCGAGGGGCCAGGTGATGGGTGATTCTCTCGATCGCTGCAAGGTCTGCAGGTTGTTGATCAAAACGTAACTCGCCAGCTAATCCGCACATAAAGTCCTTACCGGTTTTTCCGTTGGGGAAGGTCAAGCCGTACCACGCGAAAAGTGCGGGTACTCAGAAACTGACCTGTCACGGTAGGCGGAGTTTTAGATCGATAAGTTATAAGCGCGGCGTTACAGCCTCTGCAGGTGGGTGCTAGAGGGCGCCCTGGCAGCGTTAGCCGGTTTTTTTTGCAGGGCGGTAGCGGGCTGTTTTATAGGCCGAAAAACTGCGTGTGTTTGCGGCATTTGCCAGCAGTTTTTTCCATTATCAATTCATTCACACCATCGCTAAGGTCGAAAGCCCCAACAGCAATAAAGGACTATTGCCATGTCAGTGCAGCAACAGAAACAAAACCTTGCTCCATCTTCAGTGCTCGGCACGCTGCTGGAAGCCACCTCAGACCTCGACACGGCCGAAGCCGTGGAGAAAAGTCTGCCGCCTTATTTGCTCAAGGCTTCGACCGACACGCTGGCGACGCTGGATCAGACCGCTCGCGAGCTGCATCGCCTGCAGCTCAAAGTGGCCAAGGATCTGGCCGGATTGCAATCGTTGCGCGGTTTCTGCAAAAAAGAACTCACCGCTGCGTTGAACGCCAAGTGGCCGGCGGTCTATGACGTCGAACAGGATGTGCTCAGTCTGCCGGGTGACGATTGCGGCTGCGACGCGACGGCGACCAACCAAGCGGGTATCGATGTCGTAAAACACGCCGAGCAAACCCTGCTGCAGGCGGCGATGCAGAACTTCACTGAAGACGAGGAGCAAGCCGATGGTTTCCCGTCCGGCAGTGTCGTGCGCATTGCCAGTGCGCCTGCGGGAGTGCAGGGCCTGACACCGCAGGCGTTCGCCGCGTTGTGCCGCACGCTCGACCTGGGCAAGCAATATCAGCAACATTTCCAGCAAGTCTTCGGCCTGCGCGATGCCGACGGCAAAGTCGTGACCAGTAGCGTCCTGACCCGCGACATTGGCGCGATGAAAAAAAGCCTGTTGCAGCTCGACGCTCATCTGGCCGCGCTCAAGGCTGATATCACTCCGCAGGGATTGCGCATGCTGCAGGATCTGATTGACGCCCAGGGCGTGGCGTCGGCAACCCTGCACCACGGCAACGACCCGATGATCATGCAGGGCATCGAGATACTGGACAGCTGCGTGTGGGGCGTCGTGGTGTTCTGCGCGCGCTCGGTGCAGGAGCATCCCGAGGATGGCTGCCTGGTCTACATGGCGGGCGAGCCCGAGAGGGCGTTGTACGAATATCCGAGCTTCAATGCCTTCAAAAACTATCTCACGCAACAACTGCGCAAACCGGACTACAAGGATTATTTCGGTCGATGCCTAGATGAGGATGACAAGGCCGATTTCTTCAAAACGTTCGAGGAAAAAGGCGAGTTGGGCCTCATCAGGCAACTGTCGATGAGTGTCCCGCTTTTTGATTTCATGGTGCAGAGTCACGTCGGCAAATTACAGATCGATGCGCGCAAACTGGCGGTGCCGACGGCAGATATCGATGAGGACGCACGCCAGAAACGTCTGCTGGATTTTCTCCAGCTGGGCGTGACCATCGCGTCAGTGGCAGGCATGTTTGTGCCGGTCCTTGGCCAACTGATGATGGGCGTTGCGGTCGGGCAATTGCTCGGCGAAGTGTATGAAGGGGTCGAAGACTGGCAGCGTGGCGATCATCAGCAAGCGCTTTCGCACCTGCTCAGCGTGGTGGAGAACATCGCGCTGATGGCGGCGTTTGCCGGCGGGCAGAAGGCGTTGGGCACGCTGGGCGGCAAACTGCTGCGCTCGCACCCGGAGTTCTTCAGGCAATTTCGGGCCATCCTCAATCACGCAGGCAAGGCACGTCTGTGGAAGCCCGATCTCGTTGCCTATGAGCATTCACTCCCGGCGGGATTCACCATTGATGCCAGCTCCAAGGAGTTTTATCAGGTGGGCCGCAAAACCCTTGGGCGTGTCGATCATCGATTCTTTGCCGGCAGTTACGATGCCGATGCCAGCCTGTGGCGTCTGGAGCATGCCAGTCGCGCTGACGCCTATGCCCCGGAGTTGGCCCGACACGTTGAGGGCGGCTGGCGCATTCCTGGCGAAGAGCCCGAGGAGTGGGGCAGTTCTGCGTACACACTCAAACGCATCGACCCGCACCTGAGCGAATTCACCGACAGCGACCTGGATAACATGCGTCGGCTCAGTGGCACCAGTCATGACCAATTGCTCCAGGCGTTCAACGATAACCTGGCGTTGCCGGAGCGTCTGCGCGACACGGTGGAACGCGTGCGTCTCTCCCGTCAACTGCGCCAGCTGACCCGCGAACTGCAGGCCGGCGAAGTACATTCCGGCCAGCCCGCCGAGGAGCAATTGCACGCATTGCCCAAGCTCAAGGGCTGGCCAACCGACCGCTACATCGAGGTTACCGACGCCGATGGCAGCGTCGAGGCAACTTATCCATCGACCCGCGAGCCCGACGAAGCTCTGAGCGTGGCAGTCAGCCGTGAACAACTGGCGGCGGGGCAGTTGCTGCGAACGGTCATTGATGGCCTGTACCAGAACGAAGTCGATGCTTTGCTCGGCGGTAAAACCGCCGCCAGCCTGGAAGAGTCGGCGCTGGCAAAAAAGCTCGGCGCGGCGCTGAAGACGGATCATCGTGAGGTGCTTGAGCGTATGTATCAGCGTTATGACCGGAGCGAGGCGGACGATGTGCTGAAGTTGCGCAAGGTCTTTGCCGCCATTGCGACGCGCCATGGGCAGCAGGTGATCGAGCGCGCGCCGAGTATCGAACGATTGCATCTGCGCGAGACCGGGCAGGTGCCGTTACGGATGGGGCAACGCGTCAGGCAAAACATCAACGCAGTGCGACTCGATCGTGCCCTGGCAGGTTTGCATTGGCCACGACTGGCCAATGCCGATACCGACAAACTGGCCATTCAGTTGCTGCCACGACTGCGCGGCTGGGATGCGCAATTGCGCTTGCAAGTGCGTGACAAGACACTCGCCGGGCCGATCCTGGAAGCCATCGGCGATGCTGCTGCGAAACCCGAAAATACCTGCTCGCTGGTGAAGTCTGCTGCCGGTTACGAGGCGTTCAGTGGCGACGGCAAGTCACTTGGCAAAGTGGCAGCAGCGCCGGGGGATCTGTACAGCGCGATTCTCAAAGCGCTGCCGTTGCGTCAGCGGACGGCCGCCGGGTTGGGCGAGTCTGCACAGGCCGACACCGTGCGCTTGCGCAGCAAATTGCTCGATGCAGCGCTGGATGAACGCGAGGAGACGGCGCAGACATTGGTTCGCGGCACGTTTGAGCCTCGGCTTGTCGAGCCGGCCTGCATGCAGAGCGATCAGGCTGCCGGGACGGAGCATTCGCGGGCGCTGCTGCGCAAGGCGCGCAAACTGTATCCGCGCTTGAATCAGCAGCAGCTCAGCCAATTGCTCGATGAGCTGGGCGATGATCCGTTGAGCCGTGCGACCCGCATCAAAGCCCTGCGTCAGGATCTGCAGACCCTGCGTGACGCGCTGTTTGTCTGGAGCGAAGATGCCGCCGCACTGAAAGCCATGGGGGGCGATCTGGCCGAAGCGCGGCACAGCCGGAAAATCGCCGCCGAGTTGATCGAAGAAGGATTTCGACGCTTTCATTGGGCCACCAACGAAGAGGGAAAAAGCCTCTGTACCCTCAACCTTGACGGCATGCGCATCGGTAAGGTGCCAACATTGCCGCCGTCGGTGAGCTTCGACCACATAGAGCAATTGTCGATGCGCAACATGGCGCTGGGTGATGATGTCGCGCACTTCCTCAAGTCCTTCAAACAGCTCGAGCTACTGGAACTGGGCAGCAACACGATCACCCGGTTGCCTGAAGTGTTGTCGCACATGCCGCGTCTGCAACGGCTGAACTTGGCAAACAATCAGCTCAAGCTGACCGAGCAGACCCTGGCGAAGCTGAACAGGCTGAGCGCTTTACGCTACCTGAATCTGGACAAGAATCCGTTGGGCGCCACCCCTGATTTCAGTCAAATGACGCAACTGCGCCGCTTGTCCTTGCAAGACACCGGCATCACGGAGCTGCCAGAAGGCCTGTCCAATTCCGTCCACATTGAATTGATGAACCTGACCGGGAATAAAATCAAAGAGCTGCCCGACTGGTTATTCCAGAAAACACGCCATTTCACCAGCGCACTCAAGCTGGGACTGAATCCTTTTTCCGAACGCAGCAAAACGCATCTGGAAAACTATCGCGATAATTTCGGCATCGGTATGGACTACCTCCCCGATGACATCGCCAGGATGAACGAGCAACACGCCCGCTCGCTCTGGTTGACCAAGAACAGTGGCGAGGAGTGGGCAGAACAGACGCGGATCTGGACGGCATTGCGAAACGAGCCGAAGGCCGATGGGTTGTTCACCGTGCTGGCGCAACTGGGCGATACCGCGGACGGGAAAAAGGCCAGCGCCGACTTGCAGCGACGCGTCTGGGCGGTATTGAAGGCGGCCGAAGCTGACGGGCCGCTGTGTGAACAAGTGCTCGACACGGCTGCCGATCCGCTTCATTGCACCGACAACGCAACGCTGGTGTTCAGTCGCCTGGAAGTCGAGGTGGAAGTCGAGCGGGTAACCAGCGCGGCAAGCGGCCGCAAGGTCACTGCCAAGGCTCTGCTGGAACTGGGCCGCAGTCTGTTCAGGCTGGACAAGCTGGAAGAAATTGCCCTGGAGCATTCGCTCCGGGCGCCGAAGGTCGATGCACTGGAAATGAACCTTGCTTATCGCATCGGTCTGACCGATGAGCTGGGGCTGCGCGGTCAACCGAAAGGTATGCTGTTCGATGCCCAGAGTGGCGTGACAGCCGCTGATCTTGAGGTCGCCAGAAATCGCGTGATGACTGCCGAACTTTCCCCGCAATGGCTGAAATACATGCAGGAGCGAACGTTCTGGCGTGATTATCTGAAGCGTACGTTTACGCGCAAATTTTCAATGATCGATGAATCGTTCGCGCCGCGCATGAGTGCCCTCGATGAGCAGGCGGACACCCTCCTCAGTGCCGACTATGTGAGTCAGGCGAATGCCCTCCAGCTTGAAAAGGAGCAGGCACAAGAGGCAGTGATCAAGCGCCTGACCGAAGAGTCGATACGCCTGATGGATCTCGGCCTCTGTGTGATGCCGGACATCTGATATTCACTTGCCGCGAATCAGTTTGCGCAAGGCAAACCGGTTGGGATGGCACGCTTCGGCCACGCTGCGCGGCAACGGCAGCGGCTCGTTGTCCAGCCACGCGGCGAGCAGCTCGCCGGACAGCGGCGCGGTGATCAGCCCGCGAGAACCGTGGCCGCTGTTGACGTACAGACCATCGAGCCATGGGCAGGCGATGTCCGGCACTTGTCGGGCGTCTTTGCTCAATGCAGCGTAGGTTTGATTGAAGGTTTGCAGATCAGCGAGCGGGCCGACAATCGGCAGGTAATCGGGGCTGGTGCAGCGATAGGCTGCGCGGCCCTCAAGGCTCTCAATTGGCTGCTCGCTGATGTTCAGACGGCTCAGCAGATCGCTGGAAATTTCTTCGAGCATCGCCAGGTTGCCTTGGTGCTCGGCAGTCGTGGGCGTCAGGTCGTCGCTGTTGAAGTCGAAACTCGCGCCCAGGGTGTGCTCGCCCAGACGCGCCGGGGCGACGTAGCCTTCGGCGCACACCACGGTGGCCAGCTCACGACTGTCTGCGGTTTCAGGCAGACGCGTAATTTGTCCGCGAATGCGCTTGAGCGGCAATTCGGCACTCTGGGCAAAACGTTTGATTTCGGCAGCACCGGCCAGGATCACCACCGGCGCACTGGCGAGCAAACGCTCGCCGTCGAACGCTTGCCACTGGTCAGCGACTTTACGCAGCTCCAAAGCTTCGTGATGGCTGAGCAATTCAATGTTGGCGTGCATCGCCTGGGCCTGACACAGCGCTGGCGGATGCACCCAGCCGCCTTCGGGGTAGAACAAACCGCCGTGGGCCACGCCGACACCGGCGCGAGCCTGCGCTTCGGGTTGTTCCAGCCACTGCAAGAGATCTTCAGGAAACGCCGCCGCCAGTTGCGCGTGGCGCTCGGCTTCCTTGGCATTGAACGCCAATTGCAGCACGCCGCAGTCATCCCAGTCGCTGCCGCGTTGCAGGCTTTCCAGCAGGCGTCGGGTGTAACCGAAGCCACTGACAATCAACTGCGACAACGCCGTGCCATGGGCGGACAACTTGAGATAGAGCACGCCTTGCGGATTCCCCGAAGCTTCCTGCGCCACCGCCGAGTGGCGCTCGAGCAGACTCACCTGCCAGCCGCGCGCCGCCAGACTCGACGCTGTCGCGCAGCCAGCCAGGCCCGCGCCGATCACCAGCGCCCGGCGCTCACCGCGCAACGGAGCAGGGCGGGCGAACCAGGGTTTCGCCGGTATGGGCGCCGCCACCTCGGCGGGCCAGCCGAGAAATTCGCCACGCAGGATTTCCCACTTGTGGCCGATGCCCGGTGTGCGCTTCATCTTGAACCCGGCAGCGTTGAGCAGACGCCGGACCCAACCGGTGCTGGTGAAGGTGCTGATAGTCGATCCCGGCGCAGCCAGGCGCGCCAGTTCGACGAACAGCTCAGCGGTCCACATGTCCGGATTTTTCGCCGGAGCGAAACCGTCGAGAAACCACGCGTCGATCTGCGCATCGAGTTGCGGCAGTTGCTCCAGCGCATCGCCGATGAGCAAGGTCAGCGTCACGCGGCCGTTGGCCAGAGTGATGCGTTGAAAGCCTTGATGAATCGCCACGTAATGCCTGAGCAACTGATCCGCCAATGGCATGAGTTCTGGCCACAGTGCCAAGGCTCGGCGCAGATCCGCAGGCGCCAGCGGGTACTTCTCGACGCTGACAAAATGCAAACGCGCGCCGGCCACCGCGTGCTGTTCGAACAACTGCCAGGCGCAGAGAAAATTCAACCCGGTGCCGAAACCGGTTTCGCCAATGACCAGGCGTCCATCCGCCGGCAGCGCAGCAAAGCGCTCGGCCAGACGGTTCTGCTCAAGAAACACGTAACGGGTTTCCTCCAGCCCCGACTGATCGGAAAAATACACGTCATCGAACACCCGCGAACGTGGGCGTCCCTGGTCGTCCCAGTCGAGTTGGGCGTGGGGCATTTCGGCTTTCATGGCAGGCTCGGCAAACACAAGGCGGCCATTCTAGCCGATCGCGCCGGTACTACCGATCCAGCACAAGACTCGCGGTGAAAAGAACCCTGTGGCGAGGGGATTCATCCCCGCTGGACTGCGCAGCAGTCCCAAAACCACAAGACTCGCAGTGAAAAGAACCCTGTGGCGAGGGGATTTATCCCCGCTGGACTGCGAAGCAGTCCCAAAACCACAAGACTCGCAGTGAAAAGAACCCTGTGGCGAGGGGATTCATCCCCGCTGGACTGCGAAGCAGTCCCAAAACCACAAGACTCGCGGTGAAAAGAACCCTGTGGCGAGGGGATTTATCCCCGCTGGACTGCGAAGCAGTCCCAAAACCATCCACCCCGTTTTCCCGATCCAAACCGCACTTCCCCGATCTACGACTACTGCACAGCCAGTCAACGATAAATCCGCTCACCACAAAGTTCTCATTCCGTCCTGAGTTCGTGGGAATTTCTGCCCTGCGCCCGTGCCCAATCCGCTAGTCTTGCTGAACCCTGGAAGGAGCCGTCCAATGTTTGAATCCGCTGAAATCGGTCACGCCATCGACAAAGACACTTATGAGGCGGCCGTCCCTGCGCTGCGTGAAGCCTTGCTGGAAGCGCAGTTCGAGTTGCAGCAGCAGAAACGCTTTCCGGTGATCATCCTGATCAACGGCATCGAAGGGGCGGGCAAGGGCGAGACGGTCAAGCTGCTCAATGAATGGATGGACCCGCGCCTGATCGAAGTGCGCACCTTCGACCAGCAAACCGATGAAGAACTGGCGCGGCCACCGGCGTGGCGCTACTGGCGCATGCTGCCGGCCAAGGGGCGGATGGGCGTGTTCTTCGGCAACTGGTACAGCCAGATGCTCCAGGGGCGGGTGCATGGGTTGTTCAAGGATCCGCGTCTGGACCAGGCCATCGCCGGCGCCGAGCGTCTGGAAAAAATGCTCTGCGATGAAGGCGCGCTGATCTTCAAGTTCTGGTTTCACCTGTCCAAGAAGCAGATGAAAGCGCGGCTAAAATCGCTGGCCGACGACCCGCTGCACAGTTGGCGCATCAGCCCGTTGGACTGGCAGCAGTCGCAGACCTACGACAAGTTCGTCAAATACGGCGAGCGGGTGTTGCGCCGCACCAGCCGCGATTACGCGCCGTGGCATGTCATCGAAGGCGTCGATGCCAATTACCGCAGCCTGGCGGTGGGCAAGATTCTCCTCGAAGGCCTGCAAAGTGCGCTCAAGCGTGCCGACGTCAATCCCCACGAAGTCAGTGCCGCGCCGCTGGGCACGCCGGTCGATCAGTTGAACCTGCTCGACAGCCTCGACCTGACCCAGCGTCTGGACAAGAAAGACTATGAAGAACAACTGATCACCGAACAGGCGCGTCTGTCCGGACTGATGCGCGACAAACGCATGCGTCGCCATGCGCTGGTCGCGGTGTTCGAGGGTAACGACGCAGCCGGCAAGGGCGGGGCGATTCGCCGCGTGGCAGCGGCGCTCGATCCACGTCAGTACAGCATCGTCCCGATCGCCGCGCCGACCGAAGAAGAGCGCGCGCAACCCTACCTGTGGCGGTTCTGGCGACACCTTCCGGCGCGGGGCAAATTCACCGTGTTCGACCGCTCCTGGTACGGGCGGGTGCTGGTCGAGCGGATCGAAGGCTTCTGCACCCCGGCCGACTGGCTGCGCGCCTACGGCGAAATCAACGACTTCGAAGAGCAACTGGCCGATGCCGGCGTCATCGTCGTCAAGTTCTGGCTGGCGATCGACAAGGACACGCAGATGGAGCGCTTTCAGGAGCGCGAGGAGATTTCCTTCAAGCGCTTCAAAATTACCGAGGACGACTGGCGCAATCGGGAAAAGTGGGACGACTATCGCCGGGCGGTCGGCGACATGGTCGATCGCACCAGCACCGAGATCGCGCCGTGGACGCTGGTCGAGGCCAACGATAAACGCTGGGCACGAGTGAAAGTATTGCGCACCATCAACCGCGCGCTGGAAGACGCGTTCGAGAAATCCGACAAGAAGGCCAAAAAGCACAAGGACTGAGGCGATGGCCGCGCATACGCCGGGTGAATGATCCTCGCGGTCGGCAAGAAGGTGGACTTATGCTCAGGTCCACTTTCAACCGACAACAACAATGAGGTATGCCATGCGTGAAGTGGTGATCGTCGACAGCGTGCGGACCGGCCTGGCCAAATCCTTTCGCGGCAAGTTCAACCAGACCCGCCCCGATGACATGGCGGCCCACTGCGTCAATGCCCTGCTGACCCGCAACGATATCGACCCGGCCAGCGTCGAGGACTGCATCGTCGGCGCCGGCTCCAACGAGGGCGCGCAGGGCTACAACATCGGCCGCAACGTCGCGGTACTGTCGCGCCTGGGCACCGGCACCGCCGGCATGACCCTCAACCGTTTCTGCTCCTCGGGCTTGCAGGCCATTGCGATTGCCGCCAACCAGATCGCCTCCGGTTGCAGCGACATCATCGTTGCCGGCGGCGTCGAGTCGATCAGCCTGACCCTGAAAAGCGTCAACACCGATCACCTGATCAACCCGCTGCTCAAGCAACAGACTCCCGGCATCTACTACACCATGGGCCAGACCGCCGAAGTGGTGGCACGACGTTACGGCGTCAGCCGCGAAGCGCAGGATCGCTATGCGCTGCAAAGCCAGATCCGCACGGCCCAGGCCCAGGCTGCGGGTTTGTTCGATGATGAAATCGTGCCGATGGCGGTGAAATACCGCGTCGAGGACAAGCACAGTGGCGAAGTGCAGATTGTCGACGGCGTCGTCGAGCGCGACGACTGCAACCGCCCGGACACCACCTACGAAAGCCTTGCCGGTTTGAAACCGGTGTTCGCCGACGACGGTTCGGTGACGGCGGGCAATTCCTCGCAGCTGTCCGATGGTGCCTCGATGACGCTGGTGATGAGCCTGGATAAAGCCCTGGAACTGGGGCTCAAGCCGAAAGCGTTTTTCCGTGGCTTCACCGTCGCCGGCTGCGAGCCGGACGAAATGGGCATCGGCCCGGTGTTCTCGGTGCCGAAACTGCTTAAGGCCAAGGGTTTGCAAGTGGCGGATATCGATCTGTGGGAGTTGAACGAGGCGTTCGCTTCGCAGTGCCTGTACAGCCGCGACCGGCTGGAGATCGACAACGACAAATACAACGTCAACGG
The DNA here is from genome assembly GCF_025910115.1 of Pseudomonas sp. RG1. Classification (NCBI taxonomy): domain Bacteria; kingdom Pseudomonadati; phylum Pseudomonadota; class Gammaproteobacteria; order Pseudomonadales; family Pseudomonadaceae; genus Pseudomonas; species Pseudomonas sp. RG1. Next base: position 193,264 of record NZ_JAPCIK010000040.1, on the reverse strand, counting down.
CGGCTCGATTTCCATCGGCCACCCGTTCGGCATGACCGGCTCGCGTCAGGTCGGGCATTTGATCCGGGAATTGCAGCGACGCAATTTGCGCTACGGCATCGTCACCATGTGCGTGGGTGGCGGGATGGGGGCGAGTGGGTTGTTTGAGGCCGTGCGCTAAAGGATTGGTTGCCTGTTCAGGCCCCTTCGCGAGCCTGCTCGCGAAGGCAGCGCCACGGCTCAGCGGCTGGAACCCTGCCGCTGCATCCGCGCTATATAAGCCTGAATCTCCCGCTCGATCACCTGACCGTCAAACGGCCCTTCGAGGGTATTTTCCCGGGTGCTGAAATACAGCTCGCCATTGACCCGACACACGCGGTCGCTGCGAAAACGGGTGGCGGGGGCGCTGTCCTCGGCGCGCATGGCGTACATGTCGGTCTCCCTGATCAATGCGTTGAAAGTCTGCAATCAGCTTATGCCTGAAGCACTTGGCGCGCCTGCCCGGCCGATCAACGGCGGCGCGCCGGTTTACTGCTGCGACCTGCACAGTTTCATTCGCGGCCTGCCGGTAACTGTCCCTGTGTTGTGCGCAGCCGGACGCCTAGAATGAGTGCTCTTGTCAGCAGGCTTTTGGGGTTCGCATGCACATTTCATCGGGGCGCTGGGTGTACGGACTGTTCCTGGCGCTGCTGACCGCGTTTCTGTGGGGCATCCTGCCGATCAAGCTCAAACAGGTATTGCAGGTGATGGACCCGGTCACGGTGACCTGGTTTCGCCTGATGGTGTCCGGTGGCTGCCTGTTCATCTATCTGGCGTCGGTCAAGCGCCTGCCAAGTCGCAAGGTGCTAGGGCCCAAGGGTGGCTGGCTGGTGCTGATGGCGGTACTGGGGCTGGTCGGCAATTACGTGCTGTACCTGATGGGCCTCAACCTGCTCAGCCCCGGCACTGCGCAATTGGTGGTGCAAATGGGTCCGATCATGCTGCTGATCGCCAGTCTGTTCGTGTTCAAGGAGCGCTTCAGCATCGGCCAGGGCATCGGCTTGCTGGTGTTGCTGATCGGCTTTGGCCTGTTCTTCAATCAGCGCCTGGCCGAGCTGCTGACTTCGCTGTCCGACTACACCGCCGGCGTGCTCTTGGTGCTGCTGGCGTCGACGGTCTGGACCTTCTATGCGCTGGGCCAGAAGCAATTGCTGACGGTGTGGAATTCGTTGCAGGTGATGATGGTGATCTATCTGTTCTGCGGGCTATTGCTGACGCCGTGGGTGCATCCGCTTGAAGCGCTGAACCTGAGCCCGTTGCAGGGCTGGCTGCTATTGGCGTGCTGCATGAACACCTTGATCGCCTACGGCGCATTCGCCGAAGCGCTGGCGCACTGGGAAGCATCGCGGGTCAGCGCAACATTGGCAATCACGCCGCTGGTGACGTTTGTGGCGGTGGCGATTGCGGCGCGGATCTGGCCGGACTACGTGCATGCCGAGCAGATCAATGCGCTGGGCTATGGCGGGGCGGTGCTGGTGGTGCTGGGTTCGGCGCTGGTGGCGTTGGGGCCGTCGTTGATTGCCGGGCTCAGGGCGCGGCGGGCCAGGGTTGTGCCAGGCTGACGATCGGCGGCGCCTGAATTCGCGAGCAGGCTCGCTCCCACTTTGCAATGCAATTTTCCTGTGGGAGCGAGCCTGCTCGCGAAGACGGATTTTCAGGCGCTAAATGACTCAGCCCTTGGCGCCAGCCTCGATCATGTTCTCCGGCCGCACCCAGGCATCGAACTCTTCATCAGTCAGATAACCCAGCTGCAACGCCGCCTCACGCAAAGTCAGCCCTTCGCTGTAAGCCTTCTTGGCGATCTCCGCCGACTTGTCATAACCGATGTGCGGGTTCAGCGCGGTCACCAGCATCAATCCACGTTCCAGATGCCTGGCCATGACCTCCGCATCCGGTTCGAGCCCGGCGATGCAGTGCTGCTGGAAGTTGCTGCAGCCATCACCAAGCAGACGGATCGATTGCAGCAGGTTGTGGATGATCACCGGTTTGAACACGTTCAGCTGCAAGTGCCCCTGACTGGCGGCAAAACCGATCGCCACGTCATTGCCGAGCACCTGACAGGCGAGCATCGACAGCGCTTCGCATTGGGTCGGGTTGACCTTGCCGGGCATGATCGAGCTGCCGGGTTCGTTGGCCGGCAGCTTCACTTCAGCGAAACCTGCGCGAGGACCTGAGCCCAGCAGACGCAGGTCGTTGGCGATCTTCATCAAGGCCACGGCGAGGGTTTTCAGCGCGCCGGACAGTGTTACCAGCGGTTCATGACCGGCCAGTGCAGCGAACTTGTTCGGCGCGGTGACGAACGGCAGACCGGACAGTGCTGCGAGTTCAGCGGCAATCGCCTCACCGAAGCCGTGCGGTGAATTCAAACCGGTACCAACGGCGGTGCCGCCCTGAGCCAGTTCGCAGACTGCCGGCAGCGCGGCACGAATCGCGCGCTCGGCGTAATCCAGTTGCGCGATGAAGCCGGACAGTTCCTGACCGAAGGTGATCGGCGTCGCGTCCATCATGTGCGTGCGCCCGGTCTTCACCAGTTTCATATGCCGCGCCGCCAGCTCAGCGAGGCCGCCGGACAGCTCGGCAATCGCCGGCAGCAGTTGTTCCTGCACCGCTTTGGCGGTGGCAATGCTCATGGCGGTGGGGAAGCAGTCGTTGGAACTTTGCGAGCGGTTGACGTGATCGTTCGGGTGCACCGGCGACTTGCCGCCGCGCGGGTTGCCGGCCAGTTCGTTGGCGCGACCGGCGATCACTTCGTTGACGTTCATGTTGCTCTGGGTGCCGCTGCCGGTCTGCCAGACCACCAGCGGGAACTGCTCGTCATGCTCGCCGGCGAGCACTTCATCGGCGGCCTGTTCGATCAGGCGGGCGATGTCGGCAGGCAGGTCGCCGTTGCGGTCGTTGACCCGTGCGGCGGCTTTCTTGATCAGCGCCAGGGCGTGCAGCACCGGTAGCGGCATGCGTTCCTGACCAATGGCGAAGTTGATCAGCGAGCGTTGCGTCTGAGCACCCCAGTAAGCGTCGTCCGGGACCTCGATCTGGCCCAGGCTGTCGGTTTCGATACGGCTCATCGTGCACACTCCTGTTGGTCTGTTGGCGCAATTTAGGCCGGCGTCGGCCCGGGTGGTTCCATCGGCTCGATTGTTGACCGCAAAACCCCGCCAATCAAGCGCGGCAAGGGCCGGGGGTTGAGCCACAGCGATTGTTAGGCGCAGAATGGTCGCCCTTGGGGTTCGACCTCGCTTTGCTTAAAGGAAACTCGATGACTCGTCTTCGCGCCATCTGTACCGCGGTTGCACTGGTTTGCGCCAGCGGCCAGGTGCTTGCCGATACCGCCAGCCACAACGCCAGTGCCGAAGCTTTCCTGACGCTGGCTCACGCTGACAAGCTGGGTACCCCGGTGTACATGCAAGTGCAGCAAATGTTCGCCCAGCGCTTTGAACAGACCAAAGCGCCTGAGTCGAAGAAAGCCGTGCTCGAAACCTATCAGGCCAAGGCCAACGCTGCGCTGGACCAGGCCATTGGCTGGAACAAGCTCAAGCCCGACATGGTCAAGCTCTACACCAGCAACTTCAGCGAATCCGAGCTCAAGGATCTGGTTGCCTTCTACCAGTCGCCACTGGGCAAAAAGGTCCTGGAAAAAATGCCGCAGCTGACCCAGCAATCGGCACAGATGACCCAGGGCAAACTGGAAAGCGCGGTGCCAGTGGTCAACAAGCTGCTCGACGACATGACCAAAGAGCTGACCCCGGCCGCGGCGCCAGCCAAGAAGAAGTAAGCGGAGTTCGTGATGACCATGCAACAACGCATCGAATCGACGCTGGCCCTGTTGCAGCCTGAGCACCTGCAAGTGCTGGACGAAAGCCACATGCACAGTCGCGGGTCACAGACCCACTACAAGGCGGTGGTGGTCAGCGCGCAGTTCGAAGGCCTGAACCGGGTCAAGCGCCACCAGAAAGTCTACGGCACGCTCGGCGAGCTGATGGGCGAGTTCCATGCGTTGGCGCTGCACACCTACACCCCTCAGGAATGGGCAGAGATCGACGGCGCCCCGGCGTCGCCGACCTGTGCTGGCGGTAGCAAGCACTGATTTTGGATGTGGCGGGATTTTTGTGGTGAGGGGATTTATCCCCGTTCGGCTGCGCAGCAGTCGTAAACCCTGTAACCACGGTCCTGGCAGAAGGAGCGGGGCTGAATGGGTTTAGGGTTGCTTCGCCACCCAACGGGGATAAATCCCCTCGCCACAGGTTTTGTGTTGTCACAGAAGACTGAGTAAATCCAAAACACATCATGTTTTTGCTAGAATCCGCAACGCGCCGCTTAGCCGGCGCGTTTTTTTTTGAATCCGGTTCACCCTTTGCGAGGGTAGCCACCTGGAGAAATACCCATGACACAACCGATTGTCGTGGCGGCACTGTACAAGTTCGTCACCCTCGAAGATTACGTTGACCTGCGCGAGCCACTGCTGCAAGCGATGGTCGACAACGGCATCAAAGGCACTCTGCTGATCGCCGAAGAAGGCATCAACGGCACGGTTTCCGGCAGCCGCGAAGGCATCGACGGCCTGCTCGCCTGGCTCAAGAATGACGCACGCATGGTCGACATCGACCACAAGGAATCGTACTGCGACGAGCAGCCGTTCTATCGCACCAAGGTCAAGCTGAAGAAAGAGATCGTCACCCTCGGCGTTGAAGGCGTTGACCCGAACAAGAAGGTCGGCACCTACGTCGAACCGCAGGACTGGAACGCGCTGATCAGCGACCCGGAAGTGCTGCTGATCGACACGCGCAACGATTACGAAGTGTCGATCGGCACCTTCGAAGGCGCCATCGATCCGAAAACCACCAGTTTTCGCGAGTTTCCCGACTACATCAAAGAACACTTCGACCCGGCCGTGCACAAGAAGGTCGCGATGTTCTGCACCGGCGGCATTCGCTGCGAGAAAGCCTCGAGCTACATGCTCGGCGAGGGCTTCGAAGAGGTTTACCACCTCAAGGGCGGCATCCTGAAGTACCTCGAAGAGGTGCCGCAGGAAGAAACCAAATGGCGCGGCGACTGCTTCGTCTTCGACAACCGCGTCACCGTGCGTCACGACCTGACGGAAGGCGACTACGATCAATGTCATGCCTGCCGCACGCCGGTCAGCGTTGAAGATCGCGCCTCCGAGCACTACGTCGCCGGCATCAGTTGCCCGCATTGCTGGGACAAGCTCAGCGAGAAGACCCGGCGCAGCGCCATCGATCGGCAAAAGCAGATCGAACTGGCCAAGGCGCGCAACCAGCCGCACCCGATCGGCTACAACTATAAGCAAGCATCCACCGAGGCTTAACCATGTCTGCGCGCCTGCTCTATGTGATGGATCCGATGTGTTCATGGTGCTGGGGGTTTGCTCCGGTGGCCAAGGCACTGGTCGAGCAGGCGCAGGCAGCCGGGGTCGAGCTGCATCTGGTGGTTGGCGGTCTGCGCACCGGCAGCGGTTCGGCGCTGGAGCCGACCACGCGGCGCTACATCCTTGAGCACTGGCAAGCGGTCACCGAGGCCACCGGCCAGCCGTTCAAGTTCGATGGCGCGTTGCCCGACGGTTTTGTCTACGACACCGAGCCTGCCTGTCGCGCGATTGTCACCGCGCGCAGTCTGGCGCCGGATTGCGCGTGGACACTGGTCGGGATGATCCAGCAGGCGTTTTACGCCGAAGGTCGCGATGTCACCCAGGCCAGCGTGCTGGTCGAACTGGCGGAGCAGGCCGGCGTGCCGCGTATCGAATTCGCCGCGTTGTTCGATCATGCCGATCAGCACAAGGCGACCCAGGCCGATTTCACCTGGGTACAGGATCTGGGCATCGCCGGTTTTCCGACCCTGCTGGCCGAGCGCAACGGGCAACTGGCGCTGCTGACCAATGGCTATCAACCGCTCAGCGAGCTGTCGCCATTGCTCGGCCGCTGGCTGGAGCGCGCGGCCTGTGTCTGACCGTGCCGATGACACGCCAGCCGTAGAGCGTGTCGACCGGCTGAGCTGGGCTGAAGTCCGGCGTCTGGCACTGCATCACAAGAAATCCCTGTGGATCGCCAACGGCGTGGCCGTGCTGGCGACGCTGTGCAGCGTGCCGATTCCCTTGCTGCTGCCGTTGCTGGTCGACGAAGTGCTGCTCGGCCACGGCGATGCCGCGCTGAAAGTCATGAACCACTTTCTGCCGAGCATGTGGCAGCAGGCGGCGGGTTATATCGGTCTGATGCTGGTGGTGACCCTGACCTTGCGTTGCAGCGCCCTGTGTTTTGGCGTGTTGCAGTCGCGATTGTTCGCGCGCCTGGCCAAGGACATCGTCTACCGCATTCGCGTGCGCCTGATCGAGCGGCTCAAGCGCATTTCCCTCGGCGAATACGAAAGCCTCGGCAGCGGCACGGTGACCACGCATTTGGTCACCGATCTGGATACCCTCGACAAATTCGTCGGCGAAACCCTCAGCCGCTTCCTCGTCGCGATGCTGACCCTGGTCGGCACCGCCAGCATTCTGATGTGGATGCACTGGAAGCTGGCGCTGCTGATCCTGCTGTTCAACCCGTTGGTGATCTACGCCACGGTGCAGCTGGGCAAGCGGGTCAAGCACCTGAAGAAACTGGAAAACGACAGCACCTCGCGCTTCACCCAGGCACTGAGCGAAACCCTCGATGCGATTCAGGAAGTGCGCGCCGGCAACCGTCAGGGCTATTTCCTCGGACGCCTCGGTGTGCGCGCGCAGGAAGTGCGCAACTACGCAGTCAACTCGCAGTGGAAAACCGACGCCTCGAACCGCGCCAGTGGTTTGCTGTTCCAGTTCGGCATTGACATCTTCCGCGCGGCGGCGATGCTCACCGTGCTGTTTTCCGACCTGTCGATCGGGCAGATGCTCGCGGTGTTCAGTTACCTGTGGTTCATGATCGGCCCGGTCGAACAGCTGCTCAATCTGCAATACGCCTACTACGCAGCGGGCGGTGCGCTGACGCGGATCAATGAACTGCTGGCGCGTGCCGACGAGCCGCAGTATCCCGGCGGCATCGATCCGTTCAAGGGGCGCGACACCGTCGGCATCGAGGTGCAAGGCCTGAGTTTCGGTTATGGCGACGAGTTGGTGCTGGACCAGATGAACCTGTCGATCCTGCCCGGCGAAAAAGTCGCGATCGTCGGCGCCAGCGGCGGCGGCAAAAGCACCTTGGTGCAATTGCTGTTGGGCCTGTACACGCCAGCGGCCGGGACCATCCGCTTTGGCGGATCGACCCAGCAGGAGATCGGTCTGGAGGCGGTGCGCGAGAACGTTGCGGTGGTGCTGCAGCATCCGGCGCTGTTCAACGACAGCGTGCGCGCCAATCTGACCATGGGCCGCATGCGCAGCGACGAAGCCTGCTGGCAGGCGCTGGAAATCGCGCAAATGGCCGCGACCATCCGTGCGCTGCCCGCTGGCCTCGACAGCATCGTCGGTCGCTCCGGCGTGCGTTTGTCCGGCGGTCAGCGCCAGCGTCTGGCGATTGCGCGGATGATTCTCGCCGAGCCGAAAGTGGTGATTCTCGACGAAGCCACTTCGGCCCTGGATGCCGCCACCGAGTACAACCTGCACCAGGCGATGGCGAAGTTTCTCCATGGCCGCACCACGCTGATCATTGCCCATCGCCTGTCGGCGGTGAAGCAGGCCGACCGCGTGCTGGTGTTTGACGGCGGGCAGATCGCCGAGGACGGCGACCATCGCCAGCTGATCGCCGACGGCGGTCTGTACGCCAAGCTCTACGGCAACTTGCAACAGCACTGATCGAAACCCTCGCCGACCTGTCAGAGGTTCTGCGCGCGGTGTAACGCCGCGCCTTGCCTTGAACGAGAACCCCACCTAGTCTCGTCATAGCGAATTCGCCCGGAAGGCGAGCGGGCAGTGCTCATGCAAGGACTCTCATGAAGCAAAAGCAGACTCTGGGAACACCACGGTTGTTGGGTATCGTCTGGCCCTTTATTGCTGTCGTGGTGTTCCAGGCATTACTGGGGGGCGTGAGCCTTTACGTGCTTTCGGCCGTGCGTGGCTACGTAGCTGGCGAAAGCCTGTGGTCCAAGGGCCAGAAAGATGCCATCTATTACCTCAATCTCTACGCCGACAGTCGTGACGAGGCGATCTATCGCAAATACCTGACGGCGATCGCCGTGCCCCAGGGCGGGCACCAATTGCGCCTGGCGCTGGATCGTCAGCCGCCGGATCTGCAAGCGGCGCGCGAAGGCATTCTCAAGGGTGGCAATCATCCAGACGATGTCTCCAGCGTCATCTGGCTGTACCTCAATTTCCGCCACTACAGTTATCTGGAAACCGCGATCGATCGCTGGACGATTGGCGATGCCTATCTCGACCGACTGCACGAAGTCGCGCAGGAGATGCACCAAGGCATTGCGCAGAACCAGGCCAGCCCCGGCGATGTGCAGCGCTGGAAGTTACAGATCTTCGCCATCAACGATGCAGTCACCCCAGCGGCCAGGGCTTTCAGCGATGCCTTGGGCGAAGGCTCGCGGGTGATCATGCGCCTGCTGCTGTTCACCAACTTGGCCACCGCGCTGGGTCTGATCGCGCTGGCGCTGTGGCGCACGCACAAACTGCTCAAGCAGCGCCATGAGTTTGCCCAGGCGCTGCAACTGGAAAAGGATCGCGCGCATATCACGCTGCAGTCGATTGGCGATGGCGTGATCACCACCGACGTCAACGGCGCGATCGATTACATGAACCCGGCCGCCGAGGCCATGACGCACTGGAAGGCCGAGCAGGCGGCAGGGCTGCCGTTGTCGGCGCTGTTCAACCTGCTTGACGATAACGCCCAGACCGAAGGGCTGACGTTGATCGAGCACATTCTCAGCGGCCAGCTCAGCGGCGGCAGCGAACATTCCAAGCTGATCCAGCGTCTGGACGGCAGCACCCTGTCGGTGACCCTGGTCGGCGCGCCGATCCGCAATGCCGGCAACGTCAGCGGCACGGTGCTGGTGCTGCACGACATGACCCAAGAGCGGCAGTACATCGCCAATCTGTCCTGGCAGGCGACCCACGATGCCCTGACCGGGCTGGCCAACCGCCGCGAATTCGAATATCGCCTCGAACAGGCCTTGCACAAACTGACGCGCCAGCCCGGGCGGCATGCACTGATGTTCCTCGATCTGGACCAGTTCAAACTGGTCAACGACACCTGTGGTCATGCGGCGGGCGATGAGTTGCTGCGGCATATCTGCACGCTGTTGCAATCAGACTTGCGCGAGGGCGATACCCTGGCGCGACTGGGCGGCGACGAATTCGGGATTTTGCTCGAGAACTGCCCGCCGGACATCGCCGAGAAGATTGCCGAAAGCCTGCGCCAGACCGTGCAGAACCTGCATTTTGTCTGGAAGGGGCGGCCGTTCCTGACCACCGTCAGTATCGGCCTGGTGCATATCGCGCAGAATCCCACCAGCCTTGAGGCCTCGTTGCGTGCGGCGGACATGGCTTGCTACATGGCCAAGGAAAAGGGCCGCAACCGCGTGCAGGTCTACCATGCCGATGATTCCGAACTGTCCATGCGCTTCGGTGAAATGGCCTGGGTACAGCGCCTGCATATGGCGCTGGAAGAAAATCGCTTCTGCCTTTATGCCCAGCAGATCGCACCGCTCAAGCCGCAACCCGGCCAGGCCGGACACATCGAAATCCTCCTGCGTTTGCATGATGAATCCGGGCGGATGATTTTGCCTGACAGCTTTATTCCGGCAGCGGAGCGATATGGTTTGATGACCCAGTTAGATCGCTGGGTAGTTGAAAATGTTTTCAAGGTTATTGCCCAGTGTATTGAACAGGAACATGAACTTCCTTTGGCAATGTGTGCGATTAATCTGTCAGGCATTACTATAGGAGATGACGCGTTTTTGCACTTCCTGCGGGAACAGTTTGTTAACTACGCTATACCGCCTGAAATGATTTGTTTTGAAATTACTGAAACCAGTGCAATCGCAAATCTTGGCAGCGCAATTCGTTTTATCAATGAACTCAAAGGCTTAGGTTGTCACTTTTCTCTGGATGACTTTTGTGCCGGAATGTCTTCATTCGCTTACTTGAAACATTTGCCTGTAGACTTCCTGAAGATCGACGGGAGTTTCGTTAAGGATATGCTGGACGACCCGATTAATCGGGCAATGGTCGAAGTGATCAATCACATTGGCCATGTTATGGGTAAGCAGACAATTGCCGAGTTTGTTGAAACTAACCAGATCGAACAGGCATTGCTTGAAATAGGTGTGGATTACGCTCAGGGGTATGTCATCGAGCGCCCGCAGTTATTTACCTGTGACAGTTTGCAAAGTCGCCCTGCCAGACCGCAGCCGTTGTTGTTCAAAGCGCCTGGCACGTTCCGTTGAAGTCTCTCGCCGATCCTTGCCATCACAACTCAAAAGGAGCCGAACAGTGATCGACACATTCAACCGAACCGGACCCCTCATGGAAGCTGCAAGTTATCCTGCCTGGGCGCAACAGCTCATCAAGGATTGCAGCGAGAGCAAGCGCCGGGTTGTCGAACATGAACTTTATCAGCGCATGCGTGACAACAAGCTCAGCGCGAAAACCATGCGCCAGTACCTGATCGGTGGCTGGCCGGTGGTCGAGCAGTTTGCCTTGTACATGGCGCAGAACCTGACCAAGACCCGCTTTGCCCGCCATCCCGGCGAAGACATGGCGCGGCGCTGGCTGATGCGCAACATCCGCGTCGAACTCAACCATGCCGACTACTGGATGCACTGGAGCCGCGCCCATGGCGTCAGTCTCGAAGACCTCCAGGCCCAGCAAGTGCCGCCGGAGCTGCACGCTTTGAGTCACTGGTGCTGGCACACCAGCTCGGCGGATTCGCTGATCGTGGCGATTGCCGCGACCAACTATGCGATCGAGGGGGCGACCGGGGAGTGGTCAGCGGTGGTCTGCTCGACCGGGGTCTACGCCGCGGCGTTCCCGGAAGAGGACCGCAAGCGCGCGATGAAGTGGTTGAAGATGCATGCCCAGTACGACGATGCCCACCCGTGGGAAGCGCTGGAAATCATCTGCACCCTCGCCGGCATGAACCCGAGCAAGGCGTTGCAGGCCGAGCTGCGGCAGGCGATCTGCAAGAGTTATGACTACATGTACCTCTTTCTGGAGCGGTGCATGCAGTTGGAGACTTCGGAGCGCTTGCTGGTCAACCGCGAGCGCCGGACCGTAACCGAAAGCTGATTGAACTGTGGGAGCGAGCCTGCTCGCGAAAGCGGTGGGTCATGCAACGAATCGTTGTCTGACCCTCCCTCTTCGCGAGCCGGCTCGCTCCCACAATTGTTTTTCAGCCAGCCATCGCCAGCCGGTTCCGCCCCTCGCGCTTTGCGACATAGAGCGCACTGTCGGCGCGGCGCAGCAAGCTGTCGGCCGACTCGCCCGGCAACAACGTCGAGCAGCCCAGGCTCACGGTGATCTCGATCAACTGGCCATCGGCAAAATATTCCTCTGACTGCGTCGCCTGGCGCAAACGCTCGCCGACCATCGCTGCCGCTTCGCGACCGGTGTTGGACAGCAGGATCAGAAACTCTTCGCCGCCGTAACGGAACACCATGTCGACATTGCGCAGTTGCGCCTTGATCGACGCGGCAATAGCTCTGAGCACCTCATCACCGGCGCCATGCCCGTGGTCATCGTTGACCCGTTTGAAGTGGTCGATGTCGAGCATCAGTACCGACAGCGGTTGCGCATGGCGGCGCGACATGTCGATCTCGCGCTGCAAGGTCTGCTCCATGGCCACCCGGTTGCCGGCACCGGTCAACGGGTCGCGCAAGGCACTTTGCGTCGCAGCGCGGTAGAGCAGGGCGTTGCGCATCGGGTATAGCAGGCAGGACAGCAGCGACTCGAGGTCGCCCTGTTCCTTGTCGTTGAAGCGTTGATTACGGCGGAAGACCAACTCGCCCATGTGCTCGCCTTCGTGGCTGAGGGTGTAGCTGAGCGAGTGGTGGCCGCGCGCGCCGAACTCCAGGCGCAAGTCGCTGGCCTGATGCACATAGCTCAGGGCGTCCAGTGGCACCAGGCGTTGGATTTCGCGGAAGAACAGGCCAAGGATGCGCTGAGGCTCCAGGCTGGTTTGCAGTTGCAGGCTCATTTGCTGACGCAGTTGCGCCAGGCTGGTCGGGCGCTCGATCAGCGCCGGTAGTTGACCGAAGCCCAGGCGCTGCAATTTGGCACTGTCAAAGTCAATTGCATGGGTCTGGGAAGGAGATTTCATATGGCGTGAGCCCCTAAGCAGTAAGTCTGTCTTACAGGCTGGGTGAGAGCGGCTATGGGCTGCGCGTCGTACTGATCCATCAGTCCCGTAGGACGTTTGGCGTAAGTTTAGTCTGCCGCAAGACGATCAGTCAGCTATCGAAATCGGCGTCTGCCCCATGGCCATCACACGGCATGTTTTGAGGGAATTTAGAGCGAAACCCGTGCCATTCGGTTCGATTTAAATTAAAGCTTTTCGAATCAATGACTTGCTGACAGATGCCGGGCCGCCGCGCTGGGTTATTGGCGGCTTTGTGACGGTTATGAGCGGCAATGGCTTGCCGCGACAGCATTCTGCCGCGGCAACAAATGCGACGTATGGCGTTATTGGGCGTTGAAAGCCTGGCCATTGACGCCCGCGCTGTCCGGGCCCATCAGGTACAGATACACCGGCATGATCTCTTCCGGTGTCGGGTTGTTCAGCGGATTCTCCCCCGGATAAGCCTGCGCGCGCATGCTGGTGCGCGTACCGCCCGGGTTGATGCTGTTGGAGCGTACCGGCGCAACGCCTTCGACTTCATCGGCCAGGGTTTGCATCAGGCCTTCGGTGGCAAATTTCGACACACCGTAAGCGCCCCAGTACGCGCGACCCTTGCGCCCGACGCTGCTGGAGGTGAACACCACCGAAGCATCCTGGGACAGCTTGAGCAGCGGCAGCAGGGTGCTGGTCAGCATGAACATCGCGTTGACGTTGACCTGCATGACACGCATGAAGTTTTCGCCGGAGAGTTGTTCGATCGGCGTGCGCGGGCCGATGATCGAAGCGTTGTGCAGCAGGCCGTCGAGATGGCCGAACTCGGTTTCGATCATCGCCGCCAGCTCATCATATTGATGGGGCAGGGCGGTCTCGAGGTTGAACGGGATCACCGCTGGTTGCGGGTGGCCGGCAGCCTCGATTTCGTCGTAGACCTCGGTCAGATTGGCTTCGGTCTTGCCCAGCAGCAACACGGTGGCACCGTGGGCGGCATAGGTTTTCGCCGCAGCCGCGCCGATGCCACGGCCGGCACCCGTGACCAGAATGACCCGATTCTTGAGCAATTCAGGGCGAGCGGTGTAATCAAACATAAAAACCTCACAATCCATTTGATGAAGACCTGCTTCACCCCTGTGGCGAGGGGATTTATCCCCGTTCGGCGGCGAAACCGTCGCAAAACCTGTGTGTCACATCGCCTGGATAAAAGCGGGGGCCGCTTCGCAGCCCAGCGGGGATAAATCCCCTCGCCACACAGGGAGCTTGCAGCAGTCAGGTCAGCAGCTGCACAGCGCGCTGTCGAGCACTTTGCGCAACTCCAGCGGGTGGTCCACTACCACGTCCGCGCCCCAGTGCCGTGGGTTGTCGTCCGGGTGGATGTAGCCGTAAGTCACCGCAGCGGTTTTGGTGCCGGCATCGCGGCCCGATTCGATATCGCGCAGATCATCGCCGATAAACAGCACTGTCGACGGATCCAGATCAAGCATCTTGCAGGCGAGGATCAGCGGCTCCGGGTCCGGCTTGCTGTTCTTCACATGATCCGGGCAGATCAGCAGCGCCGAACGCTCGGCCAGCCCCAGACGCTGCATGATCGGCTCGGCGAAGCGCACCGGTTTGTTGGTGACCACGCCCCAGATCAGGTTGGCTTTTTCGATATCGGCGAGCAGTTCGCCCATGCCGTCGAACAGTTTGCTGTGCACTGCGCAACCGACCAGATAGCGCTCGAGAAACTCCTGGCGCAATTCCTCGAAGCCCGGCGATTCCGGATCCATCGAAAACGTTACCGCGACCATGGCCTTTGCCCCGCCGGAAATCTCGTCGCGGATGTGCTTGTCGTTGATCGGCGGCAAACCGCGATCGGCGCGCATCGCCTGGCAGATGGCGATGAAGTCCGGCGCGGTGTCGAGCAGGGTGCCGTCCATGTCGAAAAGTACCGCTCTGATGGCCATCGGCTTATTCCTCGCGCAGGGTCTGGATCATGTAGTTGACGTCAACGTCGTTGGCCAGCTTGTAGTGCTTGGTCAGCGGGTTGTAGGTCAGGCCGATGATGTCCTTGACGGTCAGGCCAGCCATGCGGCTCCACGCGCCGAGCTCGGATGGGCGGATGAATTTCTTGAAGTCGTGGGTGCCGCGCGGCAGCAGCTTCATGATGTATTCGGCGCCGATGATCGCGAACAGATACGCCTTCGGGTTGCGGTTGATGGTCGAGAAGAATACCTGGCCGCCCGGCTTGACCATGCGGAAGCAGGCACGGATTACCGAGGATGGATCCGGCACGTGCTCGAGCATTTCCAGGCAGGTGACCACGTCGAACTGCTCGGGCATTTCGTCGGCGAGGGCTTCGGCGGTGATCTGCCGGTATTCGACGCTGACCCCGGATTCCAGCTGATGCAGTTGCGCGACCGCCAGCGGCGCTTCGCCCATGTCGATGCCCATCACCGTGGCGCCGCGCTGGGCCATGGCTTCGCTGAGGATGCCGCCGCCGCAGCCGACGTCGAGGACTTTCTTGCCGGCCAGATTGACCCGCTCGTCGATCCAGTTGACCCGCAGCGGGTTGATGTCGTGCAGCGGCTTGAATTCGCTTTCACGGTCCCACCAGCGATGGGCCAGGGCCTCGAATTTGGCGATTTCGGCGTGGTCGACGTTGCTCATGTTCAATTCCTCGAAAAACCTGAAAAGGACTGTAGCCGCGGATATAGCGCCGCGGTGTTTACGATTCGGTGTGGCCGCTGATGCGCTGGCCCCAGTGGCGGGCGGTCGCGCCGAGCTGTTGTTCGTCCATGCGGGTCAGGCGCCGGTCGTCGAGCAGTTGCTTGCCGGCAACCCACAGGTGTTTCACGCAATCACGCCCGGTGGCATAAATCAGCTGCGACACTGGGTCATACACTGGTTGCTGCGCCAGACCGGACAGGTCGAAAGCGACGATGTCTGCGGCTTTGCCGATCTCCAGCGAGCCGACCTGCGCCTCGATCCCCAGCGCGCGGGCGCCATTGAGAGTGGCCATGCGCAAGGCGCGGTGGGCGTCCAGCGCGGTGGCGGAACCGGCGACGGCTTTGGCCAGCAGGGCGGCGGTGCGGGTTTCGCCGAGCAGATCCAGATCATTGTTGCTCGCCGCGCCATCGGTGCCGACGGCAACGTTCACCCCAGCCTGCCACAAACGTTCGACCGGGCAGAAGCCGCTGGCCAGTTTCAGATTGGATTCCGGGCAGTGGATCACGCTGCTGTTGCTTTCTACCAGCAGCGCGAGGTCTTCATCGCTGATCTGGGTCATGTGCACCGCCTGGAAGCGCGGGCCGAGCAGGCCAAGGCGACCCAGGCGCGCCAGTGGCCGTTCGCCGGTCTGCTCGACGGCCTGCTGCACTTCGAACGCGGTTTCATGCACATGCATGTGGATCGAGGCGTCCAGCTCCTCGGCGATTACCCTGATTTTCTCCAGGTTCTCATCACCGACGGTGTAGGGTGCATGCGGGCCGAAGGTGATCTTGATGCGCTCGTGATGCTTGAGATCGCCGAACAATTCGACGCCCTGACGAATGGCTTCGTCGGCACTGCTGGCGCCGGGGATCGGGAAATCGAGGATCGGAATGGCGATCTGCGCGCGGATACCGCTGTTGTGTACGCGCTCGCTGGCGACTTTCGGGAAGAAATACATGTCAGAGAAGCAGGTGATGCCGCCCTTGATCTGCTCGGCGATGGCCAGATCGGTGCCGTCGCGGACGAAGTCCTCATCGACCCATTTGCCTTCGGCCGGCCAGATATGATTTTCCAGCCAGGTCATCAGCGGCAGATCGTCGGCCAGGCCACGGAACAGCGTCATCGCCGCGTGGCCGTGGGCATTGATCAGTCCCGGCGCCAACAGAACATCCGGCAATTCACGGATTTCTGTCGCGTTACACTTCAACGCTTCGGCGCGCGGGCCGATAAATACGATGCAACCGTCACGGATGCCCAGGCCGTGCTCCTTGAGCACCACGCCTGCCGGTTCGACGGGGACCAGCCAGGTCGGCAGCAATAACAGGTCGAGCGCAATGGCAGGTTTCGGCATCGAGGGTCGGTTCCAGTGCTTTTGTAAAGGATGGCGAAGTATACCCGAGCGTCTTCGCGGGGGGATCGCTATAATCGGCGGCTTTTGTTCATGAGTGCGGGGTGTGGGATGCGCGATCGACTGTTGGCTGCGGAGAAAGTAAAGGCCATCGATTGGCGTGATGGCGCGCTGCACCTGCTGGATCAGCGTATTTTGCCGTTCGAGGAAACCTGGATCGCCTACACCAGCGCCGCTGGCGTGGCCGAAGCGATTCGCTCGATGGTCGTGCGCGGCGCGCCGGCTATTGGCATCAGTGCGGCTTATGGCATCGTCCTCGCGGCGCGGGCGCGGATTGCCGAGGGCGGCGACTGGTACGCGGCGCTGGAAGAGGATTTCGCGCTGTTGGCCGATTCGCGTCCGACCGCGGTCAATCTGTTCTGGGCGCTGGGCCGCATGCACGATCGCCTGGATCGTTTGAAAAGCAAAGCCGATCCGCTGGCGGCGTTGGAAGCCGAGGCCATCGCCATTCACCAAAGCGACCGCGAGGCCAACCTGACCATGGCGCAGCTTGGTGTCGATCTGATTCGCAAGCATCAGGGCAACGCTCAAGCCATCCTGACCCACTGTAATACCGGCGCGCTGGCCACCGGCGGGTTCGGTACTGCGCTGGGGGTGATCCGCGCTGCTTATATAGAAGGCATGGTCGAGCGCGTTTACGCCGACGAAACCCGGCCATGGTTGCAGGGCTCGCGGCTGACCGCGTGGGAGCTGGCCAACGAAGGCATCCCGGTGACCCTGAACGCCGACTCCGCCGCCGCGCACATCATGAAAACCAAAGGCGTGACCTGGGTGATCGTCGGCGCTGACCGCATCACCGCCAATGGCGACGTGGCGAACAAGATCGGCACCTATCAACTGGCGGTGAATGCCATGCACCACGGCGTGCGCTTCATGGTCGTGGCGCCGAGTTCGACCATCGACATGAATCTGGCCAGCGGCGATGACATCCCGATCGAAGAGCGTGATGGCGCCGAACTGCTCGAAGTCGGCGGTAAACGCGTCGGTGCCGATGTTGAAGCGTTCAACCCGGTGTTTGATGTCACCCCGGCGGATCTGATTGATGCGATCGTCACCGAAAAAGGCATCGTTGAACGCCCGGATACCGCGAAAATGGCCCAGCTGATGTGTCGCAAGCGCCTGCATTGAAGGTCTTTAGCGTCTGAGCGGGCCCCATCGCTGGCAAGCCAGCTCCCACAGGTTTTGTGCCCGGCATTGAACCTATGGGAGCTGGCTTGCCAGCGATGAGGGCCTGAATGTCAATAAACAACTGTAAATCTGCCCCAGATTTCACATTCAAAGAAGCTCAGAGCTTCTGTCGTCCCCCTCAAGCCTGTCATCGGTCAACTAACTATGCTCCATGCGCATCTGGGGGATAGGTGCGTGGCGGCCTTTGTGATAACATCCGGCGTTTTCCGAGGCGGCTCCACGGAGCTGTCTTTACTGCGCAAATCCGCGATCCAATGTTGATTTGTCGTAAGTCGGCGCATGGCACTCGGCCGGCCCCGACGAGCTTCGTTGCTCCCACAAGGATATGACGAAGTTTCACCAGAAAAAGGAATCAGGCTTCTCATGGGCGAACTGGCCAAAGAAATCCTCCCGGTCAATATCGAAGACGAGCTGAAACAGTCCTACCTCGACTACGCAATGAGCGTGATCGTCGGCCGTGCACTGCCGGATGCGCGCGATGGCCTCAAGCCCGTGCACCGTCGCGTACTGTTCGCGATGAGCGAGCTGGGCAACGACTACAACAAGCCGTACAAGAAATCTGCCCGTGTCGTCGGCGACGTGATCGGTAAGTATCACCCGCACGGTGACACTGCCGTGTACGACACCATCGTTCGTATGGCCCAGCCTTTCTCCCTGCGCTACCTGCTGGTCGACGGCCAGGGCAACTTCGGTTCGGTCGACGGCGACAACGCTGCGGCCATGCGATACACCGAAGTGCGCATGACCAAGCTGGCGCACGAGCTGCTGGCTGACCTGCACAAGGAAACCGTGGACTGGGTGCCGAACTACGACGGCACCGAACTGATCCCGGCAGTCATGCCGACCCGCGTACCGAACCTGCTGGTCAACGGTTCCAGCGGTATCGCCGTGGGCATGGCGACCAACATTCCGCCGCACAACCTCGGTGAAGTCATCGACGGTTGCCTGGCCCTCATCGACAACCCCGAGCTGACCGTCGATGAGCTGATGCAATACATTCCCGGTCCGGACTTCCCGACGGCTGCGATCATCAACGGTCGCGCCGGCATCATCGAAGCCTACCGCACCGGTCGCGGGCGCATTTACATGCGTGCCCGCTCGATCATCGAAGACATCGACAAGGTGGGTGGCCGTCAGCAGATCGTCATCACCGAACTGCCTTACCAGCTGAACAAGGCGCGTCTGATCGAGAAGATCGCCGAGCTGGTCAAAGAGAAGAAACTCGAAGGCATCACCGAGCTGCGCGACGAGTCCGACAAGGACGGTATGCGTGTCGTGATCGAGCTGCGTCGCGGCGAAGTGCCTGAGGTGATCCTCAACAACCTCTACGCCCAGACCCAGCTGCAATCGGTGTTCGGTATCAACATCGTCGCGCTGATCGACGGCCGCCCGCGCATCCTCAACCTCAAGGATCTGCTGGAAGCCTTCGTCCGTCACCGTCGCGAAGTGGTTACCCGTCGTACCGTGTTCGAACTGCGCAAGGCGCGCGAGCGCGGGCACATTCTCGAAGGTCAGGCCGTTGCCCTGTCGAACATCGATCCGGTCATCGCCCTGATCAAAGCTTCGCCAACGCCGTCGGAAGCCAAGGAAGCGCTGATCAGCACGCCTTGGGAATCTTCCGCCGTGGTGGCGATGGTTGAACGCGCTGGTGCCGATTCGTGCCGTCCGGAAAACCTCGATCCGCAATATGGCCTGCGCGAAGGCAAGTACTTCCTCTCGCCAGAACAGGCGCAAGCCATTCTCGAACTGCGCCTGCACCGTCTGACCGGTCTGGAGCACGAGAAGCTGCTGGCCGAGTATCAAGAGATCCTCAACCAGATCGGCGAGCTGATCCGCATCCTCAACAGCGCTGTGCGCCTGATGGAAGTGATCCGCGAAGAGCTGGAAGTGATCCGCGCCGAATACGGCGACGTGCGCCGCACCGAAATCCTCGATGCCCGTCTCGACCTGACCCTGGGTGACATGATCCCGGAAGAAGAGCGCGTCGTGACCATCTCTCACGGTGGCTACGCCAAGACCCAGCCGCTGGCTGCGTACCAGGCTCAGCGTCGTGGCGGCAAAGGCAAATCGGCTACCGGCGTCAAGGACGAGGACTACATCGCTCACCTGCTGGTTGCCAACAGCCACACCACGCTGCTGCTGTTCTCCAGCAAGGGCAAGGTGTACTGGCTCAAGACCTACGAGATTCCGGAAGCATCCCGCGCGGCCCGTGGTCGTCCGCTGGTCAATCTGCTGCCGCTGGATGACGGTGAATACATCACCACCATGCTGCCGGTCGAGGAATACACCGAAGGTCACTACATCTTCATGGCCACCGCCAACGGCACCGTGAAGAAGACCCCGCTGGAATCCTTCAGCCGTCAGCGCAGCGTCGGTCTGATCGCGCTGGAGCTGGACGAAGGCGACGTGCTGATCTCCGCGGCCATCACCGATGGCGAGCGCGAAGTGATGCTGTTCTCCGACGGCGGCAAGGTCACCCGCTTCAAAGAGTCCGACGTGCGTGCCATGGGCCGTACCGCTCGCGGCGTGCGCGGCATGCGTCTGCCGGAAGGGCAGAAGCTGATTTCCATGCTGATCCCGGAAGAAGGCAGCCAGATCCTCACCGCTTCCGAGCGTGGTTATGGCAAGCGCACCGCGATCACCGAGTTCCCTGAGTACAAGCGTGGCGGCCAGGGCGTGATCGCCATGGTCAGCAACGAGCGTAACGGCCGTCTGGTCGGCGCAGTTCAGGTGCTCGACGGCGAAGAAATCATGCTGATCTCCGATCAGGGCACCCTGGTGCGTACCCGTGTCGACGAAGTGTCG
Organism: Pseudomonas sp. RG1; assembly: GCF_025910115.1. Taxonomy (NCBI): domain Bacteria; kingdom Pseudomonadati; phylum Pseudomonadota; class Gammaproteobacteria; order Pseudomonadales; family Pseudomonadaceae; genus Pseudomonas; species Pseudomonas sp. RG1. Next base: position 172,903 of record NZ_JAPCIK010000040.1, on the reverse strand, counting down.
AGCCTGGGACGTAATACTCAGGGCGTGACGCTGATCAAGCTGGCCAAGGATGAAACCCTGGTCGGCCTGGAGCGGGTTCAGGAGCCTTCGGAAATCGAAGGCGAAGAGCTCGAAGGTGAAGAGGGCGAGGAAATCGCAGGCAGCGTCGGTATCGACGAGGCCGCAGACGACCAGCAACTCGACGCCGCAGCAGACGAAGAACCGCAGGAATAAGCGGACAAACGAGGGGGCGGATGAGAATTCGCCCCCTTGTTATTTGTCCGGTATGAATTTTCGACATCATGGAGATCCCCTGTGGGAGCGAGCCTGCTCGCGAAAGCAGGCGCTGCGGTACCTCTGAAGCACCGCGGTGATGCATTCGCGAGCAGGCTCGCTCCCACAGGACCATGTTGATCGGTAGTGTGATTTATTGCGTGATACCACCAAATCAGAGCGAGATTGGATGTGAGCAAGCGAGCCTATAACTTCTGCGCCGGTCCGGCGGCGCTGCCTGAAGCTGTCCTGCAGCGCGCCCAGGGTGAACTCCTTGATTGGCACGGCAAGGGTCTGTCGGTCATGGAAATGAGCCATCGCAGCGATGAGTTCGTGTCCATTGCCACCCAGGCCGAGCAGGATCTGCGTGACCTGCTGAATATCCCGTCGAACTACAAAGTTCTGTTTTTGCAGGGCGGCGCCAGCCAGCAGTTCGCACAGATCCCGCTGAACCTGTTGCCTGAAGGCGGCTCGGCCGACTACATCGACACCGGTATCTGGTCGCAGAAAGCCATCGAAGAAGCCTCGCGCTACGGCCACGTCAACGTTGCTGCCACTGCCAAGCCTTACGACTATTTCGCCATCCCAGGCCAGAACGAGTGGAACCTGTCGAAAGACGCCGCGTACGTTCACTACGCGCCGAACGAAACCATCGGCGGTCTGGAATTCCAGTGGATCCCGCAAACCGGTGACGTACCGCTGGTGGCGGACATGTCTTCGGACATCCTCTCGCGCCCGGTCGATATTTCGCGTTTCGGCATGATCTACGCCGGCGCGCAGAAGAACATCGGCCCGAGCGGCATCGTCGTCAACATCATCCGCGAAGACTTGCTCGGCAAGGCCCGCTCGCTGTGCCCAACCATGCTCAACTACAAGGTCGCGGCTGATAACGGCTCGATGTACAACACCCCGCCGACGCTGGCCTGGTACCTGTCCGGTCTGGTGTTCCAATGGCTGAAAGAGCAGGGCGGCGTCGAAGCGATCGCCAAGCTCAACGACGTCAAGCAGCGCACCCTGTACGACTTCATCGACGCCAGCGGTCTCTACAGTAACCCGATCAACAAGTCGGATCGCTCGTGGATGAACGTGCCGTTCCGTCTCGCTGACGATCGTCTGGACAAGCCGTTCCTCGCCGGTGCCGACGAGCGCGGTCTGCTCAACCTCAAGGGTCACCGTTCGGTGGGCGGCATGCGCGCCTCCATCTACAACGCCGTCGACATCACTGCGGTCAACGCGCTGGTGGCGTACATGGCGGAATTCGAGAAGGAACACGGCTGATGTCCGAGCAAGAACTCAAGGCACTGCGCGTTCGCATCGACGCTCTGGACACCAAAGTCCTGGAGTTGATCAGTGAGCGTGCGCGTTGCGCCCAGGAAGTCGCCCGCGTGAAGATGGCCTCGCTGGCCGAAGGCGAAGTGCCGGTGTTCTATCGTCCTGAGCGCGAAGCTCAGGTGCTCAAACGGGTGATGGAGCGCAACCAGGGGCCGCTGGGCAACGAAGAGATGGCGCGGTTGTTCCGCGAAATCATGTCGTCGTGCCTCGCGCTGGAGCAGCCGCTGAAAGTGGCCTACCTCGGCCCTGAAGGCACCTTCACCCAAGCGGCAGCGATGAAGCACTTCGGTCACGCGGTGATCAGCAAGCCGATGGCGGCGATTGATGAAGTGTTCCGTGAAGTGGCGGCCGGTGCGGTGAATTTTGGCGTGGTGCCGGTGGAAAACTCCACCGAAGGCGCGGTCAACCACACGCTGGACAGCTTCCTCGAGCACGACATGGTGATCTGTGGCGAAGTCGAGTTGCGCATCCACCATCATCTGCTGGTAGGCGAAAACACCAAGACCGACAGCATCAGTCGCATCTATTCCCACGCGCAGTCGCTGGCCCAGTGCCGCAAGTGGCTGGACGCGCATTACCCGAATGTCGAACGCGTCGCGGTGTCGAGCAACGCCGAAGCGGCCAAACGGGTCAAGGGTGAGTGGAATTCGGCAGCGATCGCTGGCGACATGGCGGCAGGGCTATATGGCCTGACGCGTCTGGCCGAGAAGATCGAAGATCGCCCGGACAACTCGACCCGCTTCCTGATGATCGGTAATCAGGAAGTGCCGCCGACCGGCGACGACAAGACCTCGATCATCGTGTCGATGAGCAACAAGCCCGGCGCGCTCCATGAGCTGCTGGTGCCGTTCCACGACAATGGCATCGACCTGACCCGCATCGAAACCCGTCCGTCGCGCAGCGGCAAATGGACCTACGTGTTCTTCATCGACTTCGTCGGCCACCACCGCGATCCGTTGATCAAAGGTGTGCTGGAAAAGATCAGTCAGGAAGCAGTAGCACTCAAAGTGCTGGGTTCCTACCCGAAAGCAGTTCTCTAAGGGGCGGTAGCAAATGAGTGGCAACTTCCTCGCTCTGGCACAGCCGGGCGTGCAACAACTTTCGCCGTACGTTCCGGGCAAGCCTGTGGACGAACTGGCGCGCGAGCTGGATCTGGATCCGGCAAAAATCGTCAAACTGGCGAGCAACGAAAACCCATTGGGCGCCAGCCCGAAGGCATTGGCGGCGATCCGCGAAGAGCTGGCCGAGCTGACCCGCTACCCGGACGGCAATGGTTTCGCCCTGAAGTCGCTGCTGGCCGAGCAGTGCCGCGTCGAGCTGAATCAGGTCACGCTGGGCAATGGCTCCAACGATATTCTTGAGCTGGTTGCGCGTGCCTATCTGGCGCCGGGCCTGAACGCGGTGTTCAGCGAACATGCATTCGCTGTGTATCCGATTGCTACCCAAGCTGTCGGTGCGCAGGCCAAAGTCGTTCCAGCCAAAGACTGGGGCCATGACCTGCCGGCGATGCTTGCGGCCATCGATGCCAACACCCGCGTGGTGTTCATCGCCAACCCGAACAACCCGACCGGCACCTGGTTCGGCGCAGAAGCGCTGGACGAATTCCTGCAGGACGTTCCCGAGCATGTGCTGGTAGTCCTCGACGAGGCTTACATCGAGTACGCCGAAGGCAGCGATTTGCCGGACGGTCTCGACTTCCTCGCGGCGTACCCGAACCTGCTGGTGTCGCGCACCTTCTCCAAGGCCTATGGTCTGGCCGCGCTGCGCGTCGGTTATGGCTTGTCGACGCCTGTGGTGGCAGACGTGCTGAACCGCGTTCGCCAGCCATTCAACGTCAACAGTCTCGCGTTGGCGGCGGCGTGTGCGGCGCTGAAGGACGAGGAATATCTGGCGCAAAGCCGTCAGCTCAACGAATCCGGCATGCACCAGTTGCAGGCGGGTTTCCGTGAGTTGGGGCTGGGCTGGATCGAGTCCAAAGGCAACTTCATCTGCGTCGATCTCGGCGTGGTCGCGGCGCCGATTTTTCAGGGCTTGCTGCGCGAAGGCGTGATCGTGCGTCCGGTGGCCAATTACGGCATGCCGAACCACCTGCGGGTGACCATCGGTCTGCCGGCAGAAAACAGCCGTTTCCTCGAAGCGCTGCGCAAGGTTCTGGCTCGTGGTTGATGTCACTGCGCTGCAACCTGCTGCACCTATGATCGGTCGCCTTGTGGTGGTCGGTCTGGGGTTGATCGGTGGTTCGTTTGCCAAGGGTTTGCGTGAAAGCGGCCTGTGCCGTGAAGTGGTCGGAGTCGATCTGGATCCGCAATCGCGCAAGCTCGCGGTCGAATTGGGTGTGGTCGATCGCTGCGAAGACGATTTGGCGGCGGCTTGCATCGGTGCCGATGTGATTCAGCTGGCGGTGCCGATTCTGGCCATGGAAAAACTGCTCGCGCGTCTGGCTGTCATGGATCTGGGGCAGGCGATTCTTACGGATGTCGGCAGCGCCAAAGGCAACGTGGTGCGCGCGGCGACCGAAGCGTTCGGCGGCATGCCGGCGCGTTTCGTGCCGGGGCACCCGATTGCCGGTTCCGAGCAGAGCGGGGTGGAGGCCTCGAACGCCGAGCTGTTCCGCCGGCACAAGGTGATCCTGACGCCGCTCGAGCAGACCGATCCTGCCGCACTGGCGGTGGTCGATCGCCTGTGGCGCGAACTGGGCGCCGATGTCGAGCACATGCAGGTCGAGCGTCACGATGAGGTGCTGGCCGCGACCAGTCATCTCCCGCACCTGCTGGCCTTCGGTCTGGTCGATTCGTTGGCCAAGCGCAATGAAAATCTGGAGATCTTCCGTTACGCTGCCGGTGGTTTTCGCGATTTCACAAGAATCGCCGGAAGCGACCCGGTGATGTGGCACGACATCTTCCTCGCCAACCGCGAGGCTGTCCTGCGCACACTCGATACATTTCGCAGCGACCTCGACGCCTTGCGCGACGCGGTCGATGCAGGGGATGGGCACCAATTATTGGGCGTTTTCACGCGCGCCCGGGTTGCCCGCGAGCATTTCAGTAAAATCCTGGCCCGCAGGGCCTATGTGGACGCTATGAATTCCAACGATCTGATCTTCCTGGCTCAACCTGGTGGCCGCCTGTCCGGTCGGATTCGCGTACCGGGTGACAAATCGATTTCCCACCGTTCGATCATGCTCGGCTCGCTGGCCGAAGGCGTCACCGAAGTCGAAGGCTTCCTTGAGGGCGAAGACGCCCTGGCGACCTTGCAGGCGTTTCGCGACATGGGCGTGGTCATCGAAGGCCCGCATCACGGCCGCGTGACCATCCACGGTGTCGGCCTGCACGGCCTGAAACCTGCGCCGGGCCCGATCTATCTGGGCAACTCCGGCACCTCGATGCGTCTGCTCTCTGGCCTGCTGGCGGCGCAGAGCTTCGACAGCACCTTGACCGGCGACGCTTCGCTGTCCAAGCGTCCGATGAATCGCGTGGCTAATCCTCTGCGAGAAATGGGCGCCGTGATCGAAACGGCTGCCGAAGGTCGTCCACCGATGACCATTCGCGGTGGTCACAAGCTCAAAGGCCTGACCTACACCATGCCGATGGCCAGTGCCCAGGTGAAATCCTGTCTGCTGCTCGCCGGTCTGTATGCCGAAGGCAAGACCACCGTTACCGAGCCGGCACCGACCCGCGATCACACCGAGCGCATGCTGCGTGGCTTCGGCTACCCGGTCAGCGTTGACGGCGCCACGGCTTCGGTCGAGTCCGGCGGCAAGCTCACCGCGACTCACATCGAAGTGCCGGGCGATATTTCGTCGTCGGCATTCTTCTTGGTCGCGGCCTCGATCGCCGAGGGTTCCGAGCTGGTGCTCGAGCACGTCGGTATCAACCCGACCCGCACTGGCGTGATCGATATCCTGCGTCTGATGGGCGCCGATATCACTCTGGAAAACCAGCGTGAAGTCGGCGGCGAGCCAGTGGCTGACTTGCGCGTGCGGGCAGCTAAACTCAAAGGTATCGAGATTCCGGAGGCGCTGGTGCCGCTGGCGATCGACGAATTCCCGGTCCTGTTCGTTGCGGCTGCGTGCGCCGAAGGGCGTACCGTGCTCACCGGCGCAGAAGAGCTGCGCGTCAAGGAATCCGACCGGATTCAGGTCATGGCGGACGGCTTGCTGGCGCTGGGCGTCAAGTGCGAACCGACCCCGGACGGCATCATCATCGACGGCGGCCAGATCGGCGGCGGTGAAGTGCACGGTCACGGCGATCACCGTATCGCCATGGCGTTCAGCGTCGCCTCGTTGCGCGCTACCGCACCGATCCGCATCCACGATTGTGCCAACGTCGCGACCTCGTTCCCCAACTTCCTCGCGCTGTGCGGGCAAGTCGGCATTCGTGTGGCACAAGAGGCTCAGTCGTGAAAAACATTGCACCGGTCATCACCATCGATGGGCCAAGCGGCTCCGGCAAAGGCACGGTCGCCGGGATTCTGGCCAAGCGTCTGGGCTGGAACCTGCTGGATTCCGGTGCGCTTTATCGCTTGCTCGCGTTCGCTGCGCACAACCATGGCGTCGACCTGACCAATGAAGAGCTGCTGAAGACGTTGGCCGCTCATCTGGATGTGCAATTCATCGCCGCGACCGAAGGTCAGCTGCAGCGGATCATTCTAGAAGGCGATGAAGTCAGCGATGTCATTCGCACCGAAAGCGTCGGCTCCGGCGCCTCGCAAGTGGCTGCGCTGCCCGCCGTGCGCGAGGCGCTGCTGCAGCGCCAGCGTGCGTTCCAGGAAGCGCCGGGGCTGGTGGCGGACGGTCGCGACATGGGCACGGTGGTATTTCCGGATGCACCGCTGAAGATTTTCCTCACCGCCAGTGCCGAGGAGCGGGCGCGCCGTCGATATTTGCAGTTGAAGGGCAAAGTCGAGGGTGTTAGTCTGTCGAGTCTGCTAGATGAGATCCGTGCACGCGATGAGCGTGACACCCAGCGCGCAGTAGCCCCGCTCAAGCCGGCGGCCGACGCGATTCAGCTGGATTCAACGGAGCTTTCCATCGATCAGGTGCTTGAACGCATCATGAGCGAGATCGCCATTCGCGATATCGCCGGGTGACCAAGAAGGCCGCAGGGGACCAGTCATAGTCCTGCGGTGCTTCTTTTAAATGAAACTAACCCACACCGTCTGGGGTGTGGAGATGGGCGTTTACTTCGCCCTCATCTACAGGAATTAAAATGAGCGAAAGCTTTGCGGAACTCTTTGAAGAAAGCCTGAAAACCCTGAACCTTCAGGCAGGCTCCATCATCACCGGTGTTATCGTTGATATCGATTACCAGGCTCGCTGGGTAACCGTTCACGCTGGTCTGAAGTCTGAAGCACTTATCCCGCTTGAGCAGTTCTACAACGATGCTGGCGAACTGAACATCAACGTTGGTGATGAAGTTCACGTTGCTCTGGATTCGGTTGAAGACGGCTTTGGCGAAACCAAGCTGTCCCGTGAAAAAGCCAAGCGCGCTGAATGCTGGATCGTTCTGGAAGCAGCCTTCGCAGCCGAGGAAGTGGTCAAGGGCGTTATCAACGGTAAGGTTAAAGGCGGCTTCACTGTCGACGTTAACGGCATCCGTGCGTTCCTGCCAGGTTCCCTGGTTGACGTCCGTCCTGTGCGCGACACCACGCACCTGGAAGGCAAAGAGCTGGAATTCAAGGTCATCAAGCTGGACCAGAAGCGCAACAACGTTGTCGTTTCCCGTCGCAGCGTCCTCGAAGCCGAGAACTCCGCCGAGCGTGAAGCTCTGCTGGAATCCCTGCAGGAAGGCCAGCAAGTCAAAGGTATCGTCAAAAACCTCACCGATTACGGCGCATTCGTCGATCTGGGTGGCGTGGACGGCCTGCTGCACATCACCGACATGGCCTGGAAGCGCATCAAGCATCCTTCCGAGATCGTCAACGTTGGTGACGAAATCGACGTCAAGGTTCTGAAATACGATCGCGAACGCAACCGTGTCTCCCTGGGCCTGAAGCAACTGGGCGAAGATCCATGGGTTGCTATCAAAGCCCGTTACCCAGAAGGCACTCGCGTTACCGCTCGTGTAACCAACCTGACCGACTACGGCTGCTTCGCTGAGCTGGAAGAAGGCGTTGAAGGTCTGGTACATGTTTCGGAAATGGACTGGACCAACAAGAACATCCACCCTTCGAAAGTCGTACAAGTCGGCGACGAAGTGGAAGTCATGGTTCTGGACATCGACGAAGAGCGTCGTCGTATCTCCTTGGGCATCAAGCAGTGCAAGTCGAACCCATGGGAAGACTTCTCTGGCCAGTTCAACAAGGGCGACAAGATCTCCGGCACCATCAAGTCGATCACCGATTTCGGTATCTTCATTGGTCTGGACGGCGGCATCGACGGTCTGGTTCACCTGTCCGACATCTCCTGGAACGAAGTGGGCGAAGAAGCCGTACGTCGTTTCAAGAAGGGCGACGAGCTGGACACCGTCATCCTGTCGGTTGACCCAGAGCGCGAGCGCATCTCCCTGGGCATCAAGCAACTGGAAAGCGATCCGTTCTCCGAGTACGTCTCGGTTAACGACAAGGGCGCTATCGTGACCGGTACCGTGAAAGAAGTTGACGCCAAAGGCGCCATCATCGTTCTGGCCGACGACATCGAAGCTACCCTGAAAGCCTCCGAAATCAGCCGTGACCGCGTTGAAGACGCGCGCAACGTTCTGAAAGAAGGCCAGGAAGTTGAAGCCAAGATCATCAGCGTTGACCGTAAGAGCCGCGTAATCCAGCTCTCGATCAAGTCGAAAGACGACGCTGAAGAGAAAGAAGCCATCCAGAGCCTGAAAGCAGCTCCGGAAGGCGAAGCAGCTGACACCACTATGGCGGCACTGCTGCGTCAAGCAATGGCCAAACAGAACTGAGTTCTGCTTGATCATTAAAAAGGGCGACTTCGGTCGCCCTTTTTTGTGCCTGCGATTTGGCTCTTGTACGTCCGTGCATGAAACCAATGGCTTCGGCTGCGGGTCTGTTTCTTTAATCGGATCAATCGCCTATTCGCGACTAAGCTTGATCTTGAGCATTAGTCGTCAGGCTTGCCTGGCATAAGGAAGTGGATGAACAAGTTATTTGTTATTGCAGTGGTCTTGGCGCTGGCAGGGTGCACCACCAGTGCGAAAACCCATGCGGTGCGCGGCGTCAGTGGTATCGAGGTCGATTGCTCCGGGTTGGGTTCCGGTTGGGAAAAGTGCCAGAAGCGTGCAGCGAAGGAGTGTAAAGGCAAGGGCTATAAGGTCATCACCCGTTCTGACGATGCCAAAGATGAAGACGAATACCCGTTTGGCTTTAATCCGGCGGGCTTCGTGACCCGGACCATGCTGGTGATGTGTCGTTAGGGCAGCGGTGATCCGACTCGCCACTGGAGTGCCCTGAAAATGGGCGTTTTGACCCCGGGAAAGATATGTCAATCCCTGGGCTGTTCAAAATCTTCCGGGCATGCTAAAACCTTTCAAGCGCTGATCTAGCTGCTTGAAAAAGAAGGGAAAAATATGACGAAGTCGGAGTTGATCGAACGAATTGTCACCCATCAAGGGCTACTCTCATCCAAGGATGTGGAGCTGGCCATCAAGACCATGCTTGAACAAATGTCTCAGTGCCTCGCCACAGGTGATCGTATCGAGATCCGTGGATTTGGCAGCTTCTCCCTGCACTACCGCGCACCGCGCGTCGGCCGCAATCCAAAGACCGGCCAGTCGGTAAGTCTGGACGGTAAATTCGTTCCGCATTTCAAACCGGGCAAGGAATTGCGTGACCGGGTGAACGAAGAAGAGGAGGAGGGCGCTTGATCTTCGCTATTCAAATTCAAGGGGGCGTGAATGCGTAACCTGAAACGCATACTGGTTGGCGTTTTTCTTCTGCTGGTGGTTCTGGTTGTCCTAGCGTTTGTGCTGGAAAACCAGCAATCGGTTTCACTTTTGTTTCTGGGTTTTTCCGGCCCGCAGTTGCCGGTGTCGGTTGTTGCGGTGTTGGCGTTGCTGATCGGTATGCTTGTCGGTCCTGTATTGGGCTGGTTTCTGGGGCGCTCGTCCAGAGCTGCACGCAAGCGAGTGGTGTGAAAACGACAGGCGCACGGCATCTGTCGAAATTGCGCCTCAGCCTGTCTTTATCCATTAGTAAAACCATCATTAAGCTGAAAAAATGCATCCCTTGTTCGATCGTGCCTTCATGCACGTCGATTCAGACTGACTCTGACGGATGCCAACTGATAGTGGCTTCTGCATTCATGGATTAGACCGCGCTCGCTGGCAGCGCTGTCCGCAGCTCAAGGGTATCGCTTCGCGTGAAAGTTCTAGTTACCGGCGGCGCCGGCTTTATCGGCTCGGCAGTCATCCGTCACATCATCTCCAACACTGCCGATGCAGTGGTCAACGTCGATAAGTTGACTTACGCCGGCAACCTGGAGTCCCTGGCAGAAGTCAGCCAGAATTCGCGTTACACCTTCGAGCGTGTCGATATCTGCGATCGTGATCAGATCGGCCGCGTCCTGCGTGAACACCAACCTGATGCAATCATGCACCTGGCCGCAGAATCCCACGTTGACCGCTCGATCTCCGGCCCGTCCGAGTTCATCCGGACCAACATCATTGGCACCTACACGCTACTCGAAGCCGCGCGCCACTACTGGGCTGCGCTGGATGACGCGCGCAAAGCCAATTTCCGCTTCCACCACATTTCGACTGACGAAGTTTACGGAGACCTCGAAGGTCCGGAAGACCTCTTCACCGAAACCACCCCTTACCAGCCAAGCTCGCCTTATTCGGCAAGCAAGGCCAGCTCCGACCATCTGGTCCGTGCCTGGGCCCGCACGTACGGCCTGCCGACACTGGTCACCAACTGCTCGAACAACTACGGCCCGTGCCACTTCCCAGAGAAGCTGATCCCGCTGATCATCCTCAACGCGCTGGAAGGCAAACCGCTGCCGGTGTACGGCAAAGGCAACCAGGTTCGTGACTGGCTGTATGTCGAAGATCACGCGCGCGCGCTGTACAAAGTCGTTACCGAAGGCGTCATCGGCGAGACTTACAACATCGGCGGTCATAACGAAAAACAAAACATCGAAGTAGTGCATACGCTGTGTGCGTTGCTCGATGAATTGCGTCCGGATTCGGCACATCGTCCGCATGCGAGCCTGATCACTTATGTTCAGGATCGTCCTGGACATGACGTGCGTTATGCGATCGACGCAAGCAAGATTCAACGTGAGCTGGGTTGGACTCCGAAAGAGACTTTCGAAACCGGTATTCGCAAGACTGTCGAGTGGTATCTGAATAACACTGAGTGGGTTGAGCACGTGAAGAGCGGCAGCTACCAGCAGTGGATTGATCAGAACTATGCGGATCGCTCGAATAAAGCATGAAGATCCTACTTCTAGGAAAGAACGGTCAGGTGGGCTGGGAGCTGCAACGTTCCCTGGCTCCGCTTGGCGAACTCGTCGCTCTTGATCGTCACCTTGTTGATGGCCTCTGCGGTGATGTGTCGAATCTTGAATCCTTGCGTGCAACGATTCGTCAGATAAAGCCCGACGTTATTGTTAATGCTGCTGCTTATACGGCGGTTGATAAAGCTGAGTCGGAAACCGAATTGGCAGATCGCGTAAACGGACTCGCGAGTGGCGTTATGGCGGAAGAAGCCGCCGCGTCGGGCACATGGCTGGTTCACTATTCGACGGATTACGTTTTCAGTGGCCAAGGCGTCACGCCATGGCAGGAAACAGACGCTGTTGCGCCGGTGAACCATTACGGCTCCAGCAAGCTATCCGGCGAACAGGCAATTATCGCGTCGGGTTGCATGTATCTGATCTTTCGTACCAGCTGGGTATATGGTGCTCGCGGCAACAACTTCGCGAAGACCATGCTGCGCTTGGCCAAAGACCGCGATACGTTGAGCGTGATTGCAGATCAGATCGGAGCGCCGACCGGGGCTGATCTGATTGCTGACGTTACGGCACTGGCTATCCAGCAAGTTATAAAGCGTCCAGAGTTGGCCGGTCTCTACCACTTGGCCGCTGCTGGCGAAGTGTCCTGGCATGGATATGCGAGTCTTGTAATCGACTTTGCAAAAGCCCAAGGTGAGGAGTTGGCTGTGAAAACGGTCAGTCCTATCGAAGCGACTGCATATCCGACACCTGCACGTCGCCCTCTGAACTCACGTTTGAATACTCAGAAGCTGCGCGACCATTTTTCTCTACACTTGCCGGATTGGCAAAGTGGTGTGACCCGAATGCTTAGGGAAGTTCTGAACAAATGACCACGATAAATCGTAAAGGCATCATCCTCGCCGGTGGTTCGGGCACCCGACTGCACCCGCTGACGTTGGGCGTCTCCAAGCAGATGCTGCCGATCTACGACAAGCCGATGATTTTTTATCCTTTATCGGTTTTGATGCTGGCAGGCATACGCGAGATTCTGGTTATTTCCACACCAGAGGATCTTCCCAGTTTTCGAAAGTTACTGGGTGACGGTAGCCGCTACGGCATCTCATTAACCTTTGCTGAGCAACCAAGCCCCGACGGGTTGGCCCAGGCGTTCATCATTGGTGAAGAGTTCATCGGGGATAGCCCCTGCTGCCTCATATTGGGAGACAACATCTTTTACGGGCAGCACTTTTCTGAAAAACTGATATCCGCGGCAAATCAAAGTTCTGGTGCCACGGTTTTTGGCTATCACGTTTCAGATCCCGAGCGTTTCGGTGTGGTCGAATTCAACTCTGCTGGCAGGGTGCTAAGTATAGAAGAGAAGCCGAGTCAGCCAAAATCCAGTTATGCGATCACTGGATTATATTTTTACGATAATCAAGTTGTCGAGATTGCCAAGAGCATCAAGCCTTCGGCGCGGGGCGAGCTTGAAATTACCGATATCAATCGTGCGTATCTTGAAAAAAATACATTGAAGGTTGAAATGCTGGGCCGTGGATTTGCCTGGCTGGATACGGGTACTCATAACGCGTTATTGGAAGCCAGTCATTTCGTTCATACCATAGAGCAGCGCCAAGGACTTAAAGTGGCTTGTCTGGAGGAGATTGCTTACGTTAACGGATGGATAACTACCGAAGAGCTGCGTACTCAGGCGCATAATCTCGGCAAGACGGGCTACGGGCAATATTTGCATAAACTTTTGGCATCGTCGCAAGACCCGAGCAGCGGATCGCCGTCGGCATTGATCTGATGAAGGCGCATTATCAGAATAATTGGAAACCAGAAGAATATGATCGAGCGGATGATATGAGCGCGTCGCGGGTTCTCGTGACAGGTGCAAGCGGATTTGTTGGACGCGCTCTAGTCGCGAAATTGCTGGCTTCCGAAAAATTTTCTCCAGTAGGCGCCGGTCGTTCCCTTTCCCCTGACCCTGCATCAGGTGAGCGGATTCATTATGAGCTGGGTCTGGAGGTTCCGTCAGAGACGTTGCGCGGCATCGATACAATTGTTCACGCTGCCGCCAGGGTTCATGACATGAAAGCCTCGGGAACTGACAATTTGGAGCAGTATCGGCAGGCTAATAGCCATGCGGCATTGAAACTTGCTGAATCAGCGGCGCGAGCGGGTGTCAGGCGATTTATATTCATCAGTTCCATAAAGGTCAACGGAGAAGAAACCCGGTTAGATAGGCCCTTCACAGCGCTTGACGCTCCAGCTCCAGCGGATGCCTATGGCATTTCAAAGTGGGAGGCTGAGTGTGGACTTCGCGAGCTGGCTCAGCGGACTGGCCTTGAGGTCGTCATAATTCGGCCACCCTTAGTATATGGACCCGGAGTGAAGGCAAACTTTTTGCGAATGGTCAGATGGGTACATTCAGGTATTCCATTGCCTTTTGGCGCAATCAACAATCGGCGTAGTATTGTGGCTATGGATAATCTGGTGGGTCTGATAATTCGCTGCATTGATCACCCAGCGGCACCGGGCAACACTTTTCTGGTCAGTGATGGTGAAGATTTGTCTACCACTCAGTTGCTTGAGAGCGTGGCCAGATCACTTGCTGTGCGCTCGGTCCTTATTCCGGTTCCGGAGCGTTTGGTGATCGCAGGCTTGGGACTGATGGGTAAGCGTGCGCTTGCCAAAAGGTTGTGCGGGTCGCTTCAAGTCGATATCAGTCGCACGCGGGATTTACTGGAGTGGGAGCCGCTCGTTACAAGCCGTCAAGCGCTTGATCATGTGGCAGTACATTACTTGGGAGCGAGCCAGAAATGAGTGCCCTCTTTGTTGGGGTGTTTCTGGCATCACTCCTGATGACATTCATGTTGCGGCGTTATGCGCTGCATCGCCAGCTAATTGATATGCCTAACGCCCGCAGTTCTCACACTGTTCCAACCCCTCGCGGTGGAGGAGTGGCCATAGCGGTGTCGTTCTTGGCCGCTTTGGCGGCGGTCGCTGCGGTCGGGATCTTGCCTTTGGGTCAGTTCGCTGGACTTTTTGGTGCGGGACTGATTGTTGCCTTGATCGGATTTGCCGACGATCACGGTCATATCGCCGCGCGTTGGCGTTTGTTAGGCCACTTTGCCGCAGCCAGCTGGTTGCTCGTCTGTTTTGGGGGGCTGCCACGTCTGAATGTGTTTGGTTTTGATGTTGATCTGGAGTGGTACGGTGCGATCCTGGCCGCTGTTTACTTAGTCTGGGTATTGAATCTTTACAATTTCATGGATGGTATTGATGGCATAGCGGGTGCGGTAGCAATCTGTGTCACCGTAGTTGGTGCAATTCTGTATTACTGGTGTGGTCACCCTCAGCAAGTATGGACGCCTTTGCTGCTTGCCAGCGCGTGCGCGGGGTTCCTTATATGGAATTTTCCCCCGGCAAAGATATTCATGGGCGATGCAGGTAGCGGCTTTTTGGGGATAATTTTGGCAAGCATGGCACTTCAGGCTGCGTCGATTGAGCCTCAGCTGTTGTGGAGCTGGCTTATATTGATGGGGGTTTTCGTCGTGGATGCGACCTACACTATGCTGCGTCGGTTGATACGTGGTGAAAAAATCTATGAGGCGCATCGCAGTCACGCCTACCAATACGCGTCTCGTCAACATTCCAGTCACAAGAAAGTGACGCTATCGGTCGTCCTGATCAACATCGTTTGGCTGACGCCTTTGGCGTTGTGGGTGGGTAAGGGAGGGCTGGATGGTCTTTCCGGCCTTGTGCTCGCTTATGTTCCGTTGCTCTTTCTTGCTATCAGGTATAACGCCGGAAAACCGGAGTACCTGTGAAAATCTGACTGTCGAGTCGACGTTGGAGTTCTTCGCACAGGTAATTTGTATCACGCCTTTGAATCCTGGCAGGATGGCGGTTGTCGTCCTCTCAGTCGGTCAAAATTGTATGGTAAACTTCGTTGGTTTTTATAGGGTGGTGGCATAAGGCTGGTAGTCCAGTTGTTTTCTCCTTGTAAAAGCCCGGCAGCGACTCTGTCGATAGGTCTATGTGCGTTGGATGCCTGTACCCCGGGAGGTATCGAAACCGCATTTCCTGGCTACATGGATGAACAGCGGGTTCCAGCTGGAATTGTGTGCGCACTGCGGATTTGAATATTGCGGCCTGAGGTCGCTTTTCTAATCTGCTTTGCCATCGGATTCAAGCTAAGGAGCCCTGCCTCGCATTGAGTAGAGATTCGCGATACGCCCTTCATCGAAGCCGCGCATCTAGACGTCCACTGGTGAGCAGGAACCGAACCTAAACACGTTCCGGTTCGGGAAGTGAGGAGTAGAGTAATGAAAGTTTTGGTGTTGGGTGTTTCCGGAATGCTGGGTAATGCAGCCTACCGAGTATTGTCCGCAAACCCCGATTTGAGGGTTTTTGGTACTGCTCGAAGCGAAGGCGCCCGAAAGTTTTTTTCACCAGCGTTGGCGGAGAACATCCTGCTGGGTGTAGATGTTGAAAGTCAGGACTCTCTTATCAAGGCTTTCGGAACCGTCCGTCCGGACGTGGTGGTCAACTGCGTAGGATTGGTCAAGCAGCTTTCCGACGCGAACGACCCACTGATGGCCGTGCCGATCAATACTTTGCTGCCGCACCGTCTAGCGGCACTGTGCAAAGCCGGTGGCGCCCGCCTGGTTCATGTAAGTACCGATTGCGTATTCTCTGGCAAGACTGGAGGCTATCGGGAGTCCGATTTTCCTGACGCGTACGATCTTTATGGCCGTACCAAGTTGTTGGGGGAGGTCGATTACCCTCACGCAATAACTTTACGCACGTCCATTATCGGACGTGAATTGTCGGGACACCGCAGTCTTGTTGGCTGGTTTCTGGCGCAGAGCGGTAAAGTCGATGGCTTCACTGGAGCTATCTTCTCAGGCTTGCCGACAATGGAATTGGCGCGTGTCATCAATGAATACGTATTGCCACGCCCTCATCTGCACGGCCTGTATCATGTAGCCGCTAAACCTATAAATAAGTACGAGTTGCTAAAGCTTGTGGCGAGCACTTATGGAAAAGATACGGAGATTGTCCCTTCCGATAGGCTGACAATTGATCGTTCGTTAAATGCAGATCGTTTTGCTGAGGCGACGGGTTATGTTGCCCCAGAGTGGTCTGTGTTGATCAAAAATATGCATGACTTCAATTAAGCGCAAGGTTTAGACAATGTTTGATAACAAAGTACTAATGATCACTGGCGGTACAGGCTCCTTCGGAAATGCTGTTCTTAATCGTTTTTTGAAAACCGACGTCAAAGAAATTCGTATTTTCAGTCGTGATGAAAAGAAACAGGAAGATATGCGGATCGCGCTTAACAATCCGAAGCTCAAGTTTTATATCGGTGATGTCCGCGATTACGACAGCATACGCAATGCTATGAAGGGCGTTGACTATGTATTTCACGCCGCAGCATTGAAACAGGTTCCATCGTGTGAGTTTTACCCAATGGAGGCTGTTCGTACGAACGTCCTGGGCGCTGATAACGTCATGCAGGCAGCGATTGAGAACCATGTCGGTCGTGTAATCGTACTCAGCACGGACAAGGCGGTCTATCCCATCAACGCCATGGGCATCTCCAAGGCAATGATGGAGAAGTTGATGGTTGCCAAAGCGCGAATGCAAACGGAAGGCGAGACGGTCTTCTGTGCTACCCGCTATGGCAACGTCATGGCTTCTCGCGGTTCGGTTATTCCATTGTTCATCGAACAGTTGCGAGAAGGTAAGTCTATTACCATCACCGATCCAACGATGACACGTTTCCTGATGTCTCTGGAAGATTCGGTTGATCTGGTATTGCACGCTTTTGAACACGGCAATCAAGGTGATATTTTCATTCAGAAGGCTCCGGCTTCGACTATCGAAGTGCTGGCCCAGGCTTTGAAGGAATTGTTCCAGAAGGACAATGAAATTCGCGTGATTGGTACTCGTCACGGCGAAAAATTGTTCGAGTCCTTGGTCGCTCGCGAAGAATTGGCGAAGGCAGAGGACATGGGGCAGTACTATCGTGTACCTGCGGATAATCGTGATCTGAATTACGCTAAATTCGTTGTGGAGGGCGAAACTGAAATTTCCAGTTTCGAAGACTACACGTCTCATAATACCGAGCGCCTTGATGTAGAAGGTGTAAAGAAATTGCTGCTGAAACTTTCCTATATTCAGGAGCAACTTAATGCTTAAGGTCATGACCATCGTCGGAACTCGTCCTGAGTTGATCAAGATGTCTCGCGTGATAGCGGAATTTGACACGCATACTCAGCACATTCTGGTCCACACCGGGCAAAATTTCGATTACGAGTTGAACCAGGTATTCTTCGATGATCTGGATATTCGCAAGCCGGATTATTTCCTCGGCGCTGTCGGCAGCAATGCCGCGCAAACCATCGCTCGGGTCATCGAGAAAGCTGATGAGGTCATGGAGGCAGAAAAACCTGACGCGTTAATGCTTTATGGGGACACCAACTCTTGTCTCGCAGTTATTGCTGCAAAGCGTCGGAAAATTCCTGTTTTTCACATGGAAGCGGGTAATCGTTGCTTCGATCAACGCGTACCAGAAGAGCTTAATCGTAAAGTTCTTGATCATCTCAGCGATATAAACCTCGTGTTGACCGAGCATGCGCGACGTTATTTGCTTGATGAAGGCATCCCACCTGATCGGATCATCAAGTCCGGTTCTCACATGCAGGAAGTGCTTGAGCATTTCATGCCAAGAATCGACGGCTCCGAAATCCTCGAAAAACTTGAGCTGAAGTCCAAGTCATTCTTCGTTGTGAGTACTCACCGGGAAGAAAACGTCGATACGCCGAGCAACTTGCAGGATTTGCTTGATACATTACAGGCGCTCGTTAAAACTTACGATATGCCGGTGATAGTTTCAACACACCCGCGCACCCGTCAGCGCCTTGAAGCATTGGGACTTGACGGTCTGGATTCGCGAATTCAGTTCCTGAAACCCTTCGGATTCTTTGATTACATCAAATTGCAGAAAGAAGCGTTCTGCATTTTGTCAGACAGTGGAACAATTACCGAAGAAGCGTCTTTGTTGGGGCTGACCGCCGTGACTATCCGCAACGCACATGAGCGTCCGGAAGGCATGGATCAAGGTACCCTGATCATGAGCGGATTGAAGTCTGAGCGAGTTCTGGATGCCGTGCGTATCGTTACGACTCAGGACCAGGCCGATAGTGTGCGCTCCGTAGTCCCAGACTACGAAGGTGGTCTGGTATCACAGAAAGTACTTCGAATCGTTTTGAGTTACGTTGATTTTATCAATCGCGTTGTTTGGTCGAAATAAAATGTGCGCATTCGGTATGTATATTCACATACCTGAATGCGCTATTTTTGAATGAGCGTAATGTTCAAGTCAAAAATGGTTTCGATTAATCAGACAAGCGGTTTTCCATTTCACGCTTGTTGATGCTAAAGGGTAAAGTTACGTGAATACGATTATCGATGAAGGCGTTGTCTGGTGCGACCGCGAAGAGCTACACAGCAAGGCCGCCAGTTTCATCAGACCTGTGTCGACTGTATTGGACATTGGCTGTGGTATCCGGCCTCAGCAATATATAACGCCTGAACAGTTGATCTGCGTAGAGCCGCATCCTGAATATGTGGAATTGCTGAAAGAAAATCTTAAGGATTCGAGCTCGGTCATCATCCCTCTTGATGCGATACAAGCGTTGGCCGGGATGCCAGATCGTTCAATCGATTCGATTTTTCTAATCGACGTGATTGAGCATATGGAGAAGGAAGTCGGCGCACAGGTTCTATTGGAATGTGAACGAGTTGCGCGTCAGCAGGTAATTATTTTTACTCCGCTTGGATTCATGCCGCAGGAGGTCCACGCCGGAGCCGTCGACGGCTGGAATCTTCATGGTGGAGAGTGGCAGGACCACAAGTCAGGCTGGTACCCGGAAGAGTTTCCTGGTTGGGACATCATTGGCTGCAAGCACTTGCATTTGCAGGACTACCTTGGTCAGGATATAGATCCTCCATATGGCGGTTTCTATGCAATAAAAAATATCAATAAAGTCGCAAATCATTTTAATGATGTTTATTCAAACGACATCATTGCGAGTCGGGTTGCGCATCTCGATTGGCTTCATGATAATTTCCCACTGCTCAGTGAAAAAGTAGTTGGTCGTGATATTAATGCCAGCTATTTGAAGTGCGGTTTAGCCGCTTGCCAGCGTACTACGGAACTGTTCATCGAGTTGGGTGCAACTGAAAGTCGGGAAGTTATTCTGAGCAAGGCTGCGCATGAGAAATCCGAGGCGATGCTTCTGGAAACGCGCAAGCACAACGAGCGCATCAAGGCGTTTGCTGACGAATTTGCCAGGCTTGATGGTTTTGCTTTTTCGCGTTCCGAATTCGACTCGAGAGCGGCTGCTCTCGACGCCTATGCGCACGAGCTGGACGGTAGAGCTAGCGAGTTCGAGGCTAAGTGTAGTGAGTTCTCTGCAAAAGAGTCCGAATTAGTTGCTCGTGAATCGCTGCTGGCAAGCAGAGATGCTGAATTGTCCAAACGCGAAGAGCTACTCAACGCCTTGGATAAGGAGATTAATAATAATTTATGCGGAAAAATAAGCCGCTCAATCCGGGCTCTGTTTAAATGAAAGTCTTGCAAGTAAATGGCTACGAGTCTCCAGGTCGTCGATTCAATGGTCTTTCCATTACGCCGCTTCTGAAAAAATATGATGTCGAGTCCCGTCACCTCATTTGGGAAAAAGATACGCAAAACCCCGAGGTCCTGACATTCGAAGGGAAAAACACCAGAAAGATCAACCGGATTATCAATCGCGTTGAGCGGCTGACTTCGATGCAATCCGTGTTGTATCCGCATGCCCGCGAAATGATGAAGATGCCCGCCTTCGAAGAAGCGGATGTCCTGCATTTGCATATTATTCACTCGGGCTACATGAGCCTGTCAGACTTGCCCGAGATTACCCGAAGAAAGCCCACAGTGTGGACGCTACATGACCCGTGGGCCATGACTGGACATTGTGTGTATCCATTCGAATGCAAACGCTGGATGACTGGCTGCGGCAAATGCCCAGATCTGGATATTCACTTTCCATTGTTAATGGATACCACCCGATTTTTATTCAAATACAAAAAGCGTGCTTACAACAAATCGAAGTTTGATGTGATCGTGGCGTCCAAGTGGATGCGCGATATGGTCGAGGCTTCTCCTCTATTCGAGGATGTGGATATCCACCAGGTACCGTTTGGCCTGGACCTTGATTTCTTCAATCCAGACGCGTCGCCGGATGCTCGCAAACGTTTCGGTATTCCTGACGACGCGTTGGTCATTTGTTTCCGAGCTGTTGACAATCAATTCAAGGGCTTGCCCTACATCATTCAGGCACTTGAGAAGATCAGTGCCAAGCAGCCGGTATGTTTGCTGACGCTCAACAGCAAAGGACTGGTTGAGCAGTTTGCTGACCGTTTTCAACTCGTTGAACTCGGTTGGACCAACGATGAGGAACTTGCTCGCGATGCATTTGTTGCTTCCGATATCTTCCTGATGCCTTCGATTGTAGAGGCATTTGGTGTGATGGCGATTGAGGCACTCGCTTGCGGCAAGCCGGTGATCGTTTTCGAGGGAACGTCTTTGCCAGAGGTCACTTTCGCTCCCGAAGTGGGCGTCTCGGTGCCGATGTACGATGGTGAAGGGCTGTATCGGGCGTTGCAAAACCTGATCGATAATCCGGCCGAACGTGAAGAACGCGGTCGCAAAGGACGAGAGATTGCCGAAAAACACTATGGCGATGACTTGTACGCACAGCGACTGGCGGAGATATATAAAACGGTTGCTGCTAAATGAAAGTAATGCTTTTGACAGATATCCCACCCTGCCGAAATTTCACGGCAGGTTTGGTGCTGGATCGGTTGGTCGGCTTTTTGCCCAAGGATCAGATTGCGATCTGTGCTGTTGTTAATCCGGCGCTGAATCCGGAAATTCCCGCAGAGCTGGACGCAGTTCCGAAACTTCTTTTGAAAAAACCAAGAGAAGCGGCAGTGCGCGTTCTGCCTAGAAAAGCCGGGGTTCTATCGGCATTTCCATTTGAGCTAGTACAGGCCAATCGTGTTCAGCGTGAACTGCTGCCTCAGATCGTCAAGTTTGCGACAGAGCAGAAGGTGGATGCAGTATGGGTCGTGCTGCAAGGCCAGACGATGGTGCGCTTGGCTCGTCAGGTCACCGGTGCACTGAATGTGCCCCTGTTGACTCAGGTATGGGACCCGTTCGGATGGTGGTTGCAGGCGAATCTGATTGATGGATTTACCCGTCGTCGCTTGCTTAAAGAGTTCGACCAGGTCATCAAGAGCAGCGCTTCATGTGCTACCGCATCGTGGGCAATGTCGGAGAACTATACGAACAAGTACCGGGTGACTAACGCCCCGGTGATTGCCGGGCTACCACGTGAGCTGGCGTTGCCACCTGCGACAAATATGCATGATGGTGATGAGTTCATTATTGCGATGGCGGGACAGTTCTATGCTCAAACCGAATGGGAGTGTCTGCAACACGCGTTGAATTCATGCAACTGGAAAATTGCCGGCAAACGCATTCGCGTGCGTGTGATGGGCGGCGCTTTCAAAGTGTTCACACAGAGCCCTTCAAACTTCGAGTATCTGGGCTGGCAGAGTCAGGACGATACGATTCGGCTGTTGTCCGAATCCGATCTTCTCTACATGCCTTACTGGTTTTCCGGTGAATATCACGAAGAATCCAGTAACAGTTTTCCATCGAAACTGGTTACTTACTTTGCCTCGGGACGCCCGGTTTTCTGTCATGCGCCTGGTTACGCATCGCCGGCGAAGTATATCAAGGACAATGAAGCTGGCTTTCTCTGCGAATCGCTGGACACTGCAGCGATCGTCAGTCAGTTGGAGAGGGCAGTGAAAGACACCGAGGCGTATGGCCGTTTCGCTGCCAACGGCCACGCGTGCTTCCTGAGGGACTTTACTCTGGAGCGAATGAAAGAGTCGTTTCTGGCGTTCTTGGGGACACACACTAAGGCATCATTGGGGCTTTCCAGTTGAGTCAATCTATTATCATTGCTCATGTCAGGCATTTCGATCTGATCAAACAACTGATCAAGCGTGATGTTGATATGCGATTCAAAGGGGCGCTTTTAGGCGTCCTCTGGCCTCTGATCACTCCATTGCTGACGCTGGCAATGTACGCGGTCGTGTTCGGTTATTTCCTGCCTTCGCGCTGGCCCGGCGTAGAAGGCATAACCGGCTTTGCACTGATGTTGTTCCCCGGTCTCATCGTTTTCCAGTTCTTTGCCGAATGCGTCAACCGTGCGCCAAATTTGATAACCACGAATCCCAATTTCGTAAAAAAAGTGGTTTTCCCGGTTGAGCTTCTTGTTTGGGTACCGATTGGCTCGGCGGCGTTCCAACTGTGTCTGAGCGTTGTTGCGTGGGCCGCCATCGCGCTGTTCGTCAACGGTGAAATGAAATGGACGATCGTCTTCCTGCCGTTAGTGATCGCTCCTCTGGTGCTTTGCCTCTTGGGTCTCACATGGTTTCTTAGCGCGTTAGGCGTTTTTCTAAGGGATATTGCACAGCTGACGATCGTGATTACTCAGGCATTGATGTTTTTCTCTCCGGTTTTGTATCCGCTTGACAAATTGCCGCAATGGGCCAGTCATTTGATTATGCTCAATCCGCTGTCGTTCATCGTCGAACAAGCAAGGATGGTGATGATCAATGGTTCAATTCCTGATTTTCAAGGGTTGCTGATTTATTCCTGCGTAAGTTTGTTCGTGTGCTGGCTTGGCCTTCGGTTTTTCAGGTCGGTAAGACACGGCTTTGCGGACGTTTTATGAGTATGGATATGACAACAGAAGCGAAGCCGCAGCCAGTCATCGAAGTCGTCGGTCTGGAAAAGGCTTATCACATTTACGATGCGCCTCATGATCGGTTGAAACAAATTTTTCTCGGCTGGAAGCGAAATTACTATAGAGATTTTCTGGCTCTCAAGAATGTCAGTTTTGAAGTTTTGAAAGGGCAGTCAGTCGGCGTGATTGGTCGCAACGGTGCAGGGAAAAGTACCCTCCTGCAGTTGTTGACAGGCACTCTGACGCCTACAAGCGGGTCAGTAAAGATCAACGGTAAGGTCGCGGCGGTGCTGGAGCTTGGTTCGGGCTTCAATCCGGAGTTCAGTGGTCGCGAAAACATATATTTGTACGCCAGCCTGTTTGAATTGAAAAAAACCTGTATTGAAGAGCGGTTTCAGAAAATTGTCGATTTCTCGGAACTTGGCGATTTCATTGATCAGCCGGTGAAGGCATATTCCAGTGGTATGCAGGCGCGCTTGGCGTTTTCGGTCATTGCGCATGTTGATGCGGATATTCTGATTATCGATGAAGCCTTGTCGGTGGGCGATGCGTTCTTCGCACAGAAGTGCATGCGTTTCCTTCGTCAGTTCCAGGAGAGGGGGACGATCCTCTTCGTTAGCCACGACCTCGCTGCAGTCACGGCTTTTTGTGATCACGCAATCTGGCTGGAAGGTGGCGTTGTCCGCGACGCAGGCAGTGCAAAAGATGTATGCGAAAAATATTTCGCCCAACTGTATATGCAGCACACCGGTGCGGACGGTGCTGCGGCTGCGGTCGAGGCGGCTGCTATTGAACAGGACGCCGAAGAAGCAGATGATATGGTCGATGAGGAGCCTGACGCCGAAATCATCGAGCAACGCATCGTCATGCAGGATGACGGTTCGATTTCCAAGGGAGCTCAGGAGATCGAAGGTTTTGGCTTCAACCCGCAGTCATCTACATTTGGCACGGGTGGGGCAGAAATTCTCAACGTCAGTTTCACCAACGCCAATGGACGACCATTGACTGTCTGTGAAGGCGGCGATGAAGTAGTGGTAAAAGTTTCCGCCAGGGCTAACCACGATGTTGATATGCCAATCATCGGCTTTATCATCAAGGATCGACTGGGTCAGCCACTGATCGGTGGAAACACTTATCATTCCTACAAAAATACGCCGGTCAGAGTTACTGCCGGCAAACGAGTCGATGCAGCCTTTCATTTCAAATTGCCGATATTGGCTGTCGGCGATTATTCAATCGTAGCGGCTGTTGCCAACGGCACTTTGCATGAACACGTGCAATTGCACTGGATGCACGACGCTGTACTTTTCAAAGTGGTCGCTACCAGTATCGACGGCGTAATCGTCGGCGCGCCGCTGGATAAAATTATCCTTACCACCAAGGCTTGATGCATACCATGACACTACAAAAAGATCCGGGACGCTTAGCCTGGGCCGATGCTTGTCGATTGATCGCGATGTTTGGAGTACTCCTCATCCATATCTCGGCGCCTATATTTTATGACTTCAGAAATATAGAGCTGAACAGCTTTTTGGTCGCCAATGGCCTGGACTCGATTGCCAGAGTATCGGTGCCTCTGTTTGCGATGCTATCCGGGGCATTATTGCTTGGGCGTGACATGTCCAAAGGGCTTGGGGGAATCGTGTCGCGAATCCTGAAAGTGGCGATTCCGTTGGCGTTCTGGAGCGTGCTGCACGTATTCTGGATCAACTACTGGACCGGTAAGCCAATGGATATTCCGAACGCCCTTGCTCAATCTTGGCAAGGTCCGGTGATGTATCACTTGTGGTTTGTATACATGACAATAGGCGTGTATATCCTTCTGCCCATTCTGCAACCGATCTCGGTGGCTCTTTTGGCGAGCAAGCGCCTTGCGGCATATTTTTTTGGCGTCTGGTTCGCCGTCAACGCGGTAACGATCTACTTCCCGGCCAATATCGTCACGCACCTTACGCTAACCAGCTTTTTGAATTGGCCAGGTTACTTCCTGTTAGGGTTCTACATCATTCGCTCGGATGTCCTCACCAGATTGCCCATCTGGGGTAGCGCGTTGGTGTTCTGTCTGGCGACTCTGGCGACATTCCTGCTTAGCTGGAGATTCAATTCGCTGTCAGCTGTACCAGATGAAACAGCATTTCTGTACTTCAGTCCTAACGTATTGATCGCTGCGTGTGCCGCTTTTCATATGATAAGTAAAATACGCGTTACTCCGATTTTGCTACGACCCGTGGCATTTCTTTCCAGTATCGTGTTCCCTGTCTACTTCATGCATTTATTGGTGATCGATTTGATCAAGGCGGGCATGTTCGGGTTCACCTTGAATCTGGCGTCGATGTCTACTTTCACCGCCATTTTCAGTCTTTCCCTGAGCACGTTTGCAGTGTGTCTTCTGCTGGCAGCTCTGACCCGTGTGATACCGTATTCGGCAAAACTGGTAGGTTAAAACCTAATTCTGATAAGCACACTGTTAAAGTAGCCCGTTTGAGAGAGTAAAAATGACCATAAATGAATCCTTCCACTCTGTTCCTGAGGTTTCCGGTTCGCTAGCGTCTTCGGTTGAAGATCCTATCGATCTGACTATCGTTATCCCGTGTCTAAATGAAGCGGAAAATATTGTCGGTATTCTCGACAGTGTGAAAGTTGCGGTTTCCAACCAGCCGTTCACTACCGAAGTCATTGTTGTAGATGATAAAAGTGATGATGAGACGTACAGTCTCGCTATGGCCTGGGGAGAGGCCAATCGGGACCAATTACCGGTTCGTGTGATCAGCCGTTCTCTGCACCGACGCGGTTACGGGGCGGTCGTGCGCTTCGGAGCAGCTCATGGCATCGGGCGCTATTGTATTTTTGTTTCCGCCGATGCCGTTGATCCGATTCATCTGATTCCTGCACTTTACAACGAGATGGAAAAGGGCGCGATTCTGGCCCAATGCTCTCGATACATCCAGGCGGGCGATGATGGAACGATTCCTTTCAAGTACAAATTCTTCCAGTTTTTCTTCCGCATTGGTGTTCGAATTGCGTTGGGGCAGTACATTCCTGATTCGACATACGCATTTAAAATGTTCCGCAGAAGAGAGACATTGGGTGTAGGGCTGAGTCAAAACCGGTTCAGCATCAGCCCAGAGATCACCTTCAAGTCAATTCTTATGGGCGGCGAAGTCAAGTACATCGCAGGGGCACAGGGCGTGCGTGAGCGCGGGGTTTCCAAGTTTATCTTCAGAAAGGAAGGCTTGGGCTTTGGCTATTGCTTGATCCGCGCCTTCCTGCACAAAACAAAATTGATTTACTGGTTCTGATACCCCTTAGATATTGAAGAATGTGGATGCCCCGTGTCTAATTTTTTTGCTGTCGTAAAAGATCGATTCAAAATAAGTCGTAAAGTGGCGGAAGCTTACTTCGTGGCACTGATGTTACTGGTGGCCGCATTTCCAGACGTGATATTCAAAGGTGCCAGTCTGCGACTGACTGATCAAATTACTGCGGCCTTCACGGGCGTTCCTCTAAAACCGTTTTATCCGATTCCAAATACAACTGGTTGGTGGGCTGGGTATAACGACAACGGAGGGGCGACTTATCAGTCCGAACCTATGATCCAGTTCATGACCAACAGCGTCCGTGATGGTGATAGCCCCTATTGGAATCCATATTCAACAGCAGGTGCCTTGGGACCAGAAGCGCTCGTCGATCAGAAATTTTCTGCAATGACTTTGGCTAATGCGTTCTTGGGAGGCGGTTCCCTTACTTACAATATCGTCATTCTGATCGGACTATTTTTTGGCGTTTTTTTTATTTACCGCATCGTCAGGGAAGTATTTGGGCTTTCTGCTGTGGCAGCGTTTGCTTCAAGCACATTCTATCTATTGAATGGTTATATAACGGCAAATTTGGGATCTAATGTCACCCAAAGCTACTTGTATGTTCCGTTGTGTTTGTACGGCGCATTACTGTTTGTGTCGAAAATCTCGGTGGCGCGCTGGAGCGTGGCCGTGCTTGCTTTCGCGCTATTTTTCACCTGCACATTCATGCCGACTACAATCACATCTTTGATCGTCATTGGATGCATCACGATCGGCTATATGCTGAACTGCGTCACAACCAAACAGTACTCCATGAGAACTGGACTGATAGCGATGTCTTTGCTAGGGCTGGCACTGATCTCATCGTTTGTACTGTTAGCGCCGCTTTACTTTCCATTTCTGGAAAATTTGAAAAGTCTGGGAACATTGGACGACTATTCGAAACGGCATTTTTGGCCCTTGAGTTTCCCCAACGCTATTCCGTCCTTTTTTTCGTCGTCGCATTTGTTTGAATCATATAATGGTGCTGAACCGAGTGCAGCCATGTTCAACAATAGCGGCTCGTTTACCGGTAATACGGTGTTTCACAGTGGGGTTATCGCTATTGCGCTGGCCAGTTGTGTATTGTCCAAGCGCCTCGGCCAATTCAGGTGGCTGATAGGTATCAGCCTGGGCGTTACCGCTTTGGTGCTCGTACGCCTTTTCGATCCAGTCTGGATTCAACTGTTATTCGCACAACTTCCGATCATCGGTAATATCGGCAGCCAGTACTGGTGGCCGGTTATCATGTTTTTCCTGACCTTCATGATAGGTTTCGGGATTCACAATCTGCAAGAGCGCAACGCTCGTATATTACCTTGGTTGGCGTTGCTTACGCTCGGCGTGGGCACGTTGATGTGGTGCTATTCCGCTTTTGGACTGCAAGAACCGCATTTGGAATATAAAATATCGGCATTAACCTTGTTGGCGTTGGCAAGTGCCTTGATGCTTTCGTTATTGCTGTTCTCGAAATATATTGGCAGTGGTGCAGCCTTGCGCGGAGTGTGCACAGGTGTTGTTATGCTGATGTTTATTGAACTGATGCTGATGGGGAAAATGATTCGTTTCCAACGGAATGATCTTTTCGCTAACCTGCCTCCAGCGCTTCAATTCGTTAAACAGAACATTGGCGTATCTCGGACATTGAATTTTGGTCAGCGCGGACTCTATCCAGAGCTGGGTTCGGCATTTCAGATTCAGGAAGTGAGCACTATGAACCAGGGCGGTCTGCCCGAGTTCAGAGATTTTTTCTACTCAGTGATAAACCTGGAAGGCCGCCAACGGCTTGGTTATCACCCCACCACGCCGCTTGGCTCCTTTCCTTCACTAATCCTGATTCAGGACACGCCGGAAAAGAACATCATCAACTGGCAAGCGATGAATTTTCTCGGTGTCAAATATGTGCTCTTGCCTTTGACGTACACCGCTTACGAAGCTGATCTGAAATCTCGCGGCTTCAAAGAGGTTTACCAGAGCTTGGAAACAAGAGTAATGGAGAACATGGACGTCCTGCCGCGTGCTTTCGCCATCAGTACCGATGGGCTGGCCGAAAAGAATAATCTAGTGTTACCTGCAGACTACGCCAAGCACGTTGTTCCGGTATCCATCGACTCCTACCATAATGCCCGCGTGAAATTATCTGGCAGCACGGATAAAGAGTCTTTGATCGTTCTGTCTGATACATGGCACTCCAATTGGTCTGCCAAGCTGAATGGAAAAAAGGTGCCTATTGTCAAAGTTGATAATGTGTTTCGTGGAGTGGTCGTACCAGCGGGTGATTTTAAGATAAAGATGACTTATCGCCCCAAATCTCTGCCTTGGGCCCTGGGGGCTTCGGTTCTGATGATCATGCTTCTGCTGTATCTCTGCATCTGCCGGAAACGTATGAATGCAAAAATTGATTCGTGGTTGGTCAAGGCCAGTTGATTGTGAGTTTTCAGCTTGCAATTTCGATGGAAAAACCAGATCTCGGAAATATAACCAAGGTTGATCAAAATGCTTCGTGCAGTTAAGAAGAGCCATGTTTTCCTGCTGATCAAGCTGACGCTGGCAGTGATACTGGTGATGGTTTTATTGAATAGCGGGCAGCTTGATTTTCGCTCGATCTTGATCGTGTTCGAAAAACTCGATTTATTCGTCCCAGCGTTGGTTTGTCTTTTCCTCGGCATCGTCATCAGCGGGTTTCGCTGGTGGCTGCTGCTACGCGCAACGGACAACAACATTCCCTTGGGTACCGTGCTCAATCTGCAATTGATCGGCAGTTTCTTCTCGACCTGGCTACCCGGCGCTGCTGGCGGCGATGCTGTGCGCGGGGTTCAGGTTTTTCGACTGTTGAAGAACGGTCGGTCGACGGCGTTGTTATCAATCGTGGCGGACAGGGTGTTTGCGATGATCGGATTGATTTCCGTCGCAGTCCTGGTGTCTTTTTTTCTGCCGATGGCGATTTCTCCCGACGCAAGTATCTACGAATATGTGGGATTGATTCAGACGTTGGCTTTTGTGCTGGTCGGCGCAATAATTCTCGCATTGGTTGGCATCTATTTAGCCTTGCGGTTTTCGTTTATCGATTACTTGCCAGTCAAGATTCGTCACTACTTGCACCCATTTGGCGTTACCCTGTTGATGTACCTGCGTGCATGGCCCACGTTGCTGATCTGTTGGGCGGTCTCGGTATTGGCGACCGGCATTGTAATTATCGGAATGGTGACTATTGCCTCCATTTTTTCTTATGCGGCCAATCCGCAGGTCACTGCCATTGCAGGTATTTTCGGCAACCTCTTTTCGGTTATACCGATTACTCCGGGTGGAGTAGGCGTGGGGGAGTCAGTCTTCTCGAAAGTGTGCGTTGAGCTTGCAGCACGCACTGCGCCCTTTGCCACAATCTATTTCAGTTTTCGTGTGGGAATGTTGATCGTTAATATTCCCGGTATGATTGTTTCATTATTTTATAGCACGGCCCGGCACCGAGAAAAGGCAGATACCTCAATTTGACGGGGGTGGGCTGGTGTTTGATGAAACGATTCAATGGCGGGGATTGAAATGAGTTTTTGCGATGGTGCTGATTCAGTAGTGGCCGAGTTCAAACCCCGCGTCACCGTTGTTATTCCCGTTTATAACGGGGCTGAGTTCCTTGCCCAAGCGATCACTAGCGTTCTCGAGCAGACCTATCGCGATATCGAACTTATTGTTGTCAATGATGGAAGTAATGATGATGGAGCCACCGACAGAATAGTGCGCTCTTTCGGTAATGCGATCCGTTATTATACGAAGAGTAACGGGGGCGTTGCCTCTGCCTTGAATTTGGCAGTTCAGGAAATGTCGGGAGAGTATTTCTCCTGGTTAAGCCATGATGATCTTTACGCCAAAGACAAGATCTCCAGACAGATTGACTTTCTGTCGTCTCAACCAGAACACACCATTGTCTACTCTGACTACTCTATTTTCACTGGTAAGGATGTCGGCAAAGCGGTGCCGGTTACCATGCCAACCGTGCAACCGGAATATTTCCGTTACTGGATTACTGCCCAAAGCGCTCTGCATGGCTGCAGTCTGTTGATTCCGCGCAGCGCATTCGAAGTGGCTGGATCATTTCATGAAGGGCTTAGAACAACGCAGGACTATGAACTCTGGTTCCGTATGGCGGGCACCCATCGATTCGTCCATATTCCTGAACTTCTCCTGTTTGCGCGCAGTCATGGTAATCAGGATACCCACCGATTCGCTGACCTCGCGTTTGCTGAAGCTGGCGATTTATACCTGGAGTTCGTGAAGTCAATGAGCCCGTCGGAGGTCCCGGGTAGCTCACCTGCGGAAGTAGGTTCCAATTATTTACGGCTGGCTTCCGGTCTCTGGCAACGAGGTTTCAATGATGCGGCAGCTTACAGTGTCGCTCTTGCTCGTCGGTATGGTGTTTCCTTCTATCATGTGCTTGGATCTCAGTTACTGGCTGTGTGCGCGCGTAGCATCAGGCGGTATGCCCGCGCTGCGCTTTCTCCACAGAGAAGGCAGACTGTTCGACGTGTCATCGGGCATTTGCTGCCGTTTCATAGAGGCCGTTAGTTTTTTTGAATACTTCCAAGAAGCTTTTTTTGCATGCGCCGAATGTCCATGTCGGGGGAGGCTTGAGTTTACTGAGGGCACTCTACGCTCTCCCCGAACTCAATGTGGCCGTCGAACAGCTGGATATACGCGCGCAAGCCTGGTTGACCCCTGTATCCGCGAGTACCTATTGGGTGCATCCGACTTTTTTTTCCAGGCTGTCAGCCGAATTACGGTTGCGGCGGCAAGTAGAAGCTAAGGATGTCGTGTTGTGTTTCCACGGTCTCGTCCCTTTGTTGCCGTTGAGGGGTGAAGTCACGGTTTTTCTTCAAAACCGGATACTACTTTCACCAGCGAGCCTGAAAACATACCCTCTGAAGACAAGATTGCGTTTGTGGGTCGAGCGCTCAATGCTCAAGGCTTTCGCGCATCGAGTACAAAAATTCGTGGTACAGACGCCGTCAATGGCAGAACAAGCGCGGGCATTCCTTGGGGATTTGACACCTGTGGTCGTCTGTCCTTTTGTGATTGCGCAGTTCAATGAGCGACGAGCAGTCGTGGCAGATAAACGTTTTGATTTCATCTACGTTGCAAGCGCAGAACCACATAAAAATCACCAGAAATTACTGGCCGCATGGTGTCTTCTTGCGCAGCAAGGGTTACGGCCTGAACTGGCGTTAACGGTACCTTTTAGTTCGCCAATCGCGGACCGGATCGAAGAGCTCAAGCAAACCTGGGGCCTGAATATTTCAAATTTTGGTCACGTCAGTCCGCAACAGGTCGCTGCGTTGTACGATCAATCCAACGCGTTGATTTACCCCTCGTTGACTGAGTCCCTCGGGCTGCCACTAATCGAGGCGCAGTCGCGCCACCTGCCGATTGTCGCTGCGGAACTGGATTACGTGAGGGATGTAGTCGAACCAGTTGAAACCTTTGATCCGAGATCGCAAACTTCGATAGCCCGAGCTGTGAGTCGCTTCATGGGGATCGAACAGGTTGTACAACCGATGAATGGCCCCGAAGTGTTTTTGAGGGAAGTATTGCGATGAAGGTTTTGCTTTGGACGCAATACTTCTGGCCTGAAAACTTCCATATAAATGAAGTGGTCGCAGAACTCGTCCGACAGGGCGCCGACGTTACGGTGTTAACGGGCAAGCCGAATTACCCTGACGGTGAAATTTTTCATGGGTATCGAGCCTTGGGAACTCAGATCGACGACTTCAACGGAGTCGAAGTCATTCGGTTACCCTTGTATCCGCGCGGGAAAAACTCAGCGAAAGGACTCATCCTCAACTATTTGTCCTTTATTCTTTCAGGCTATTTATTGGCCCCTTGGGTGCTGCGTGGAAGGCAATTCGATATTGTGTTCGTCTACGCTCCATCGCCTTTGCTGCAGGCATTGCCTGCAATTTTTGTCTCCTGGATCAAACGCGCGAGAATGGTATTGTGGGTGCAGGATATCTGGCCAGAATCCCTTAAGGCCACCGGGTTTATCACTAACAGCAAGGCCCTCAGGTGCGTTGAATGGGTTGTTCGGTATATCTACCGCTATTCCGACTCGATTCTGATTCAATCGCAAGGTTTCCGTGATTCGGTGCAACGGCTTTGCCGTAATTGGTCCAAGGTAAAGTTTTTTCCTAATTCTGCACCGGAATCCGTGGCTGGCGAAGGGGTTCAATCGTTCGACTGTAGTCCACTTGTCGAGCATTTTTCTGTGGTCTTTGCCGGCAATATCGGTATTGCACAGTCTTGCGACACGATCGTGGGTGCAGCCAAGATTTTGCGCAATTACAAAAAAATCCGCTTCTTTCTCGTGGGCAGCGGGAGTATGGAGCAATCCGTTACCCAGATGATTCAGGATGAGCAGCTGGAAAATATCGAATTGCCCGGACGCGTTTCTTCCGAAGAAATGCCAAATGTTTACGCGGCTTCTTCAGTCCTGTTACTGACGCTGAGTGCTGATCCGATATTTGCGCTCACGATTCCCAGCAAGTTTCAGAGTTATCTGGCAGCGGGGAAGCCGATCATTGCCAGTTGCAACGGGCAAACGGCGGCAATGGTAGTAGAAGCGGGCGCTGGATTGAGTTGTGCGGCACAGAATGCAGACGAGTTGGCTGAAGCGGTATTGACTCTATATCGCACGGATCGGAACCGCCTGGCAGAAATGGGCACGCGAGGACGCGCTCTCTTTCTTGACCATTTTGGTCTTTTTGGCCGGGTGTCTCAGTTGATCGATCATTTCGAAGCCGTGCTGAAAAAAACGACGCGGTGAGCGCGTGTTCATTTCGTTTGCCTGTGCTGCCAGGAAATGAGGCTTTGAACGACCTCTTGTCATAATATCTCTGTGACGCCGATCCCTACCTACGTACAATGCGCGCTACTGTCGCATGCAAGGGAGCGGGAGACTTGGGACAAGGGTATATGGATAAAGTACGTATGTTTCTGCTGACATTGCCGCGCCGGCAGAAACGGTTGATCCAGGTGCTGACCGACGTCGTTCTCGTCTGGGTAGCCTTGTGGATGGCTTTTATCGTGCGTCTGGGGATTGATGAAATGATCAATCCTTTCAAAGTTCATATCTGGCTGTTCGCGTGTGCCCCGGTCGTGGCGATCCCATTGTTCATCCGCTTCGGCATGTACCGTGCGGTAATGCGCTACTTTGGCAATGACGCGCTAGTCGCGATTATCAAAGCGGTCAGCTTGTCAGCGTTGATTCTTGCCTTGGTCGTTTACTGGTACAGCAATCATGAAGCCGTCGTTCCCCGTTCCATTATCTTCAACTACTGGTGGCTAAGCCTCGTCATCATCGGTGGCTTGCGTCTGTGCATGCGCCAGTATTTCATGGGCGACTGGTTCAATGCTGCACAGCACGTGCCCTTTACGAACCGGGATGACGGACTGACGAAAGTGGCAGTGTACGGTGCTGGTGTAGCTGGTAATCAATTGGTGGCAGCTTTGCGTATGGGGCGCGTGATGCGACCTGTCGCTTTTATCGATGACGACTCCAGTATTGCAGATCGGTCCATTTCCGGCTTGCATGTCTACAAGCCGAAAAACATACAGCAAATGATCGATGTGACAGGTGCCCAGGAGATCCTCCTGGCACTGCCGTCTTCCACGCGCGCCCGGCGCAGGGAGATACTGAATCTCCTGGAACGCTACCCGCTGCATGTCAGAAGTGTGCCTAACTTCACTGATCTGGCCAGTGGTCGGGTAAAAGTCGAAGATATCCAGGAAGTTGACATTGCCGACCTGCTCGGACGCGACGCTGTCCCCGCCCAGCCTGATTTGCTTGAACGATGCATCAAAGGCAAAACAGTCATGGTGACAGGTGCAGGAGGGTCAATCGGATCGGAGCTATGCCGGCAGATATTTTCGTTGGGACCGACCACACTCTTACTTTTTGAACACAGTGAGTTTAACCTCTACAGCATTCTTACTGAACTGGAGCAACGTGCACTCCGCGAGTCCGTGAATGTGCGACTGTTGCCGATTTTAGGTTCAATACGCCATCACGAGAAGCTGCTCGATGTCATGAAGACGTGGCATGTGGATACCGTCTATCACGCTGCGGCTTATAAGCACGTGCCTATGGTAGAGCACAATATTGCTGAAGGTGTTCTCAACAATGTGATAGGTACGCTAAATACTGCTCAGGCCGCGCTCAAGTCCGGGGTAGCCAACTTCGTATTGATTTCCACAGACAAAGCAGTACGCCCTACCAATATCATGGGTAGCACGAAACGTCTGGCCGAATTGACGTTGCAAGCACTGAGTAATGAACTCGCCCCGGTGTTGTTCAATGAAAAAGCTAATGTCGCCCATGTCAACAAAACCCGGTTCACCATGGTCCGCTTTGGTAACGTCCTGGGATCCTCCGGGTCGGTCATTCCGGTTTTTCACAAGCAGATCAAATCGGGTGGGCCACTGACGGTAACTCATCCCAAAATTACCCGCTATTTCATGACAATTCCCGAAGCAGCCCAGTTAGTGATTCAAGCCGGCTCCATGGGCCATGGAGGCGATGTTTTTGTGCTGGACATGGGCGATCCGGTGAAAATTGTCGAATTAGCTGAAAAAATGATTCATCTGTCGGGCTTGAGTGTGCGCTCCGAGCGTAATCCGCAGGGAGATATTGCGATTGAGTTCACCGGTCTGCGTCCAGGTGAAAAGCTTTATGAAGAACTGCTCATTGGCGAAAATGTCTCGGCGACCGACCATCCAATGATCATGCGTGCGAGTGAAGATCATCTGCCCTGGGAAGTCTTGAAAAGCCGCTTGAGCGAGCTGCTGGCTGCTGTCGAGCTCGATGATTATGCGCGCGTCCGTCAGCTCTTGCGCGAGACCGTATGTGGTTATTCACCGCATGGCGAAATCGTCGACTGGATCTACCAGCAACGTCGTCTCGAGCCCTGATTGTTTCACATCCTGTAACGCTCGCATTTTTGACTTAGCTCCATCATGACCTACGTTTAGAGAGCAGCTTGGGAAAAGCTGCTTTCTAAAACGATGATGGAGCGTCACTTATGCGTACCGGTTATTTCTACTCGCTGATTTTTGCTTTCCTCACCAGCGCCTCGATCGCTGCGATTGCTGCGCCTGTAGCGCCCACCGAGACAACAAAGGCGCCTTTGCTGATGGATGCGGCAGCGCCCTCGGCAAGCGCGAAGGTCGATCTCAACGGCGCGGATGCGGCAACGTTGCAGAAGGAGTTGGCGGGTGTGGGTGAGGCCAAGGCGCAGGCAATTGTTGCGTATCGGGATACAAACGGGCCGTTCGCGTCGGTGGATGAGTTGCTGGAAGTGAAGGGGATTGGCAAGGCGATTCTGGATCGCAATCGTGAAAAGCTGGAAGTGAACTAAGCTGACAGTTCAACGCCGAGAGGCCGGTCATTGACCGGCCTTTTTATTGAGCGCTGATCGGGTGGATGCCTGAACGCTGAAAATTACGGGTATCATATTACACCTTGATTATGCCTATAATAATTTCCATCGGGACTGATCCAGCAGTCGAATCGCAGCACACCGATGCACGTCGAATTTTGAATTGATAAGGGGTAACCACGGTATGAACCAACGTCGAGTCGTCGTCACGGGCATGGGCCTGGTTTCACCCTTGGGCAGTGATGTTGAAATCGTCTGGCAGCGTTTGCTGGCCGGTCGTTCCGGGTTGCGCAACTTGCCAGATGCAGTCGTGGCTGATCTGCCGACGCGGGTCGGCGGGAGTGTGCCGACGGTGGAGGAGGATGCCGAGGCCGGGTTTGATCCGGATCGTGCGACGCCGCCCAAGGAACAGAAGAAGATGGATCGCTTCATCATGTTCGCCATGGAAGCGGCTCGGCAGGCGCTGGAGCAGGCCGGTTGGCATCCAGCCGACGCCGAAAGCCAGGAGCGCACTGCGACAATCATCGGCTCGGGCGTCGGTGGTTTCGGTGCGATTGCCGATGCGGTGCGTACCACCGACAGCCGTGGCCCTCGGCGGTTGTCGCCGTTCACCATTCCATCGTTTCTGGTAAATCTCGCGGCGGGTCATGTGTCGATCCAGCATGGCCTCAAAGGACCGTTGGGCGCACCGGTTACCGCCTGTGCCGCCGGGGTGCAGGCGATCGGTGATGCCGCGCGGTTGATCAGGGCGGGAGAGGCGGACATCGCTGTATGTGGCGGTGCGGAGGCGTCGATCGATCGCGTCAGCCTGGCCGGTTTCGCTGCCGCGCGGGCGCTGTCCAGCGGCTATAACGACACCCCTGAAAAAGCTTCGCGTCCCTTCGACAGTGGGCGCGATGGTTTCGTGATGGGCGAGGGCGCCGGTCTATTGGTCATCGAGTCGCTGGAGCATGCGCTTGCACGCGGTGCGAAGCCGCTGGCCGAACTGGTCGGTTACGGCACCACCGCCGACGCCTATCACCTGACCGCCGGTCCGGAAGACGGCAGCGGCGCACGCCGGGCGATGCAATTGGCACTGGCTCAGGGCGGTGTGACGCCGGAGCAGGTGCAGCATCTCAACGCTCATGCCACTTCAACACCGGTCGGTGATTTGGGCGAGTTGGCGGCGATCAAGGCGTTGTTTGGCACGCAGAACAAGATCGCCGTGACTTCGACCAAATCCGCCACCGGTCATTTGCTCGGTGCGGCCGGTGGGCTGGAGGCGATTTTCACGCTGCTGGCGATTCGTGATCAGGTGGTGCCACCAACGCTCAACTTTGAAAACCCGGATCCAGCGAGCCAAGGGGTGGACATTGTCCATGGCGAGGCGCGGTCGATGGCGATCGAATATGCATTGTCCAACGGCTTCGGTTTTGGCGGGGTCAATGCGAGCGTGTTGTTCAAGCGCTGGGAAGGTTAATCGCTCGATTGCTTGAGATGCTCGCGGGTGACGTCGAGGATGCGCTGGGCGAAGTCGGCATCCGCGACGCTGCGTGACAGCAGAAGAGCACCGGCCAGGGTCGCCATGATGACAATGCTGCGATCGGCGCTGTTCTCGCCATCGAGCGTGGCCTGAATTTGTTCGAGGCGAGCATTGAGGACTTCGTCACTGGTGGGGCTTGGCTGGCCGCGCAGGCCCAGTTCCGAGGAAATGGTCAGCAGCGGGCAGCCTTCGTGGGGCGAGGTCTGATGCCACTCCGACAGGTAGGTATCGATAAAGACTTGCAGCGGGTTTTCCTGCGCGAAGATTTCTTCGCACAGGCCCGCGACTTGCTCGCCGGCCTCTTGCAGGGCTTTTTCGACCAGTTCTTCCTTGGATCTGAAGTGCGAGTAGAAGCCGCCATGGGTCAAGCCCAGGGCTTTCATCAAAGGCTGCAGGCCGGTGGCGCCGATACCGTCCTTGCGAAATCGGGCGGAAGCTTCCTTGATGATGCGTTGATGGGTCTGGGCTTTGTGATCTGGCGAGTAACGCATGTGGAGCTCTCCGCGACGATGCTGCCATCTTAACCACGGAAGATTAAATGGTGACTGTACTTCTAAAATCTAAACAGCCTGCGGGTAAGTCCGATCGTGCTGAAAAAACAAACCCCGCCATTGCGGCGGGGTTGGTATCAGCGGTCTTGTGCATCCTTGGCATCCGCTTCGGCATTGCGCTGTGCGACGCGCTTGCGTTCTTCATCGGTCAGTTCGACCTTGTTGGCGGTGTCGCGCAACATCATCAATCCGCCGACAATCGAGCCGATCGCAACGACCAGAATCAACCAGGCATACCAGGGCATAACGGCTCTCCTTAATGGCAGCTCGACGGGCGAGGACTTCGCCGTGCGATGCTGCATACCACCTTTGAGCGAAACGACTTCGCAGTGGTTCCATTCTAGGCCGCTTATGCCCGGCACACCCGAACCGTGTTACAGACCGGTCAACATGGCATCCGCCGGCGCATCGGCGCGCAGTTGTCCGGTGAGCATGAAGTAGCAGAACCCCACCGCCATGAAGCCGAGGAAAATCAGCCCGATCAACGTGTTGAACCACGCCATCGCCACCAGGCAAACCACCGCCAGCACCAGCGCGATCAGTGGAACCAGCGGATAGCATGGTGCACGGAAAGTACGCTCAAGATTCGGCTCCGACTTACGCAGTTTGAACAGGCTGAGCATGCTCATGATGTACATCACGATGGCGCCGAATACGGCCATGGTGATCATCGCGGCGGTGAGAGTCATGCCGCCGAGGTTGATCAGGCCGTCGCTGTAGATCGCGGCAATGCCGATGATGCCGCCGGTAATGATCGCCCGGTGCGGCGTCTGGAAGCGCGACAGTTTCGCCAGCGAGGCCGGCAGGTAACCGGCGCGGGCGAGGGCGAAGAATTGGCGTGAGTAGCCGAGGATGATGCCGTGGAAACTGGCGACCAGGCCGAACAGGCCGATCCACACCAGCATGTGCAGCCAGCCGGAGTTGTCACCGACCACGGTTTTCATCGCTTGCGGCAGTGGGTCGTTGATGTTGGACAAGGTGCGCCAGTCGCCGACGCCGCCCGCGAAGAACATCACGCCCATTGCCAGCAGCACCAAGGTCAGGATGCCGCTGATGTAGGCTTTCGGGATCGTGCGTTTCGGGTCCTTGGCTTCTTCGGCGGCCATGGCGGCGCCTTCGATGGCGAGGAAGAACCAGATCGCGAAGGGAATCGCCGCGAACATCCCGGCAATTGCCGGCGCGCCGAAGACGTCGGAACCGGCCCAACCATTCAGTGCGAAGTTGCTGAAGCTGAACGCCGGCGCGACCACGCCCATGAACACCAGCAACTCAGCCACCGCCAGCACGCAGACGATCAGCTCGAACGTCGCGGCCAGTTTCACCCCGAGAATGTTCAGGCCCATGAACACGATGTACGCGCCGACCGCTGCGTGTTTCGGGTCGAGCGCCGGAAATTGCACATTGAGATACGCGCCAATCGCCAAGGCAATCGCTGGCGGGGCGAAGACGAATTCGATCAGCGTGGCCAGTCCGGCGATCAATCCACCTTTTTCGCCAAACGCGCGACGGCTGTAGGCAAATGGCCCGCCAGCATGGGGAATCGCGGTGGTCAGTTCGGTGAAACTGAAGATGAAGCAGGTGTACATGGTCGCGACCATGAATGAAGTCACCAGAAAACCCAGCGTACCGGCCACGCCCCAGCCGTAACTCCAGCCGAAATATTCCCCGGAAATCACCAGCCCTACGGCAATGCCCCACAGGTGCAGCGTGCCCAGCGTGGGTTTGAGTTGTGTGTTCATGCGCTTGCTCCCGCAATGGTTGGAAAGCTCGGGGGAGGGCGTGTGCAGTGGGCGTGCCATCACCGTGAAACAAGTCGTAATGAGTTCAAAGCTGTCGCAGCGGGGATGTTCGCAGCTGGATGGGCGTTTTTTGTGCGCCAGTTGGGAGCAGCGGAGTCTGTTATGCCGCCTTCGCGGGCAAGCCCGCTCCCACAGGTTTTTGCGTCGTCCGCAGAGTTTGATTCCGGCATGGAAGCTGTAGGAGTCGGGCTTGCCCGCGATGAGGTCCGACCTGACGCTGCAAAAACCTGCTGTAAAGCCCGCATAAACCCACTCTTTACGCTTTCTTTATGACCCACGCCGCGCCTCGCTCTCGTTCCTTTACAGCCTCCTTCCCGACAATCGCTGCACACACGGCAATACGCCGTTACACGGAGATCTTCCATGAGCGTTCTGGACGGGGTGTCACTGCTGTTGGCAGTGGGGCTGTTCATTTATCTGTTGGTTGCGCTGTTGCGCGCGGACCGGAACTAGGAGCGGCTATGCACAGTTATGACTATTGGCTGATCCTCGGGTTTTTTGCGCTGGTCCTGCTGCCGGCGCCGTTCCTTGGGCGCTTCTATTACAAGGTGATGGAGGGCCAGCGCACCTGGCTGACGCCGATTCTCGGCCCGGTCGAGCGCGGTTGCTATCGTCTTGCCGGGGTCGATGCGCAGGCGGAGCAGAGCTGGCAGAAGTACACGCTGGCGCTGCTGGCGTTCAACCTTGCCGGTTTTCTGCTGCTGTTTGCGATTCTGCTGTTCCAGGATCACCTGCCGCTGAACCCGCAAAACCTGCCGGGCCAGGAATGGACCCAGGCGTTCAACACCGCGGTCAGTTTCATGACCAACACCAACTGGCAGTCCTACAGCGGTGAAGCGACCCTCAGCTACCTGAGCCAGATGGTCGGTCTCACCGTGCAGAACTTCGTCAGCGCCGCCACCGGCCTGGCCGTGCTGGTCGCGCTGTGCCGTGGCATCGGCCGTAAGTCGGCGCAGACCCTCGGCAACTTCTGGGTCGACATGACCCGCGCCACCCTCTATGGCCTGCTGCCGCTGTGCCTGCTGCTGGCGCTGTATCTGGTCTGGCAGGGCGTGCCGCAAACCTTCGCCCAGTATGTAAATGCCGTGACCCTGCAAGGCGTCGATCAGGTGATCCCGCTCGGCCCGGCCGCCAGCCAGATTGCGATCAAGCAGCTGGGCACCAACGGTGGTGGTTTCTTCGGGGTCAACTCGGCGCACCCGTTCGAGAACCCGACCGCGTGGAGCAACCTGTTCGAAGTCGCTTCGATCATCCTGATCCCGGTGGCGCTGGTGTTCACCTTCGGCCATTACGTCAAGGATCTGCGCCAGAGCCGCGCGATCATCGCCTGCATGCTGGCGCTGTTCCTGATCGGCGGTGCGACCTCGCTGTGGGCTGAGTATCAGCCGAATCCGACCCTGAACAATGCCGCCGTCGAGCAGACCGCGCCGCTGGAAGGCAAGGAAGCACGCTTCGGTACTACCGCGACGGTGCTGTGGTCGGTGACTACCACGGCCGCGTCGAACGGCTCGGTCAACGGCATGCACGACAGCCTCAACCCGCTCAGCGGCATGGTCGCGCTGGTCAACATGATGGTCGGCGAAGTGATCTTCGGCGGTGTCGGCGCCGGGCTCTACGGCATGTTGCTCAACGTGCTGATCGCGGTGTTCCTCGCCGGTCTGATGATCGGTCGTACGCCGGAATACCTCGGCAAGAAGCTGCAAGCGCGTGAGGTGCAATTGCTGGTGGTGACGCTGCTGGTGATGCCCGTCGGCGTGCTGGTGCTCGGCGCGATTGCCGCCACGGTTCCCAGCGCTGCGGCAACCATCAGCAACCCCGGCGCGCACGGTTTCAGTCAGTTGCTCTATGCCTACACCTCGGCGAGCGCCAACAACGGTTCGGCATTTGGTGGCCTGGGCGCGAACACGCCGTTCCACAACCTGATGCTCGGCCTGGGCATGTTGATTGGCCGCTTTGGCTACATCCTGCCGGTGCTGGCACTGGCCGGTAGCCTGGCGATGAAGAAAAGCGCACCGGTCGGCCAGAACAGCTTCCCGACTCACGGCCCGCTGTTCGTGACCCTGTTGACCGTGACCATTCTGCTGGTGGGCGGCCTGACGTTCTTGCCGACGCTGGCGCTCGGTCCTGTCGCCGAACATTTAAGTATGGGCTTCTAAGGAATCCATCATGAATATGCCTGCAATCAAACCCGCCGCCGTCAAAGCGCCGGAACAAGCCAAAACCGCGATCTCGGCCCTGTGGCGTCCGGCGCTGGTGCAAGCCTTCGTCAAGCTCGACCCACGGCAACTGGCGCGTTCGCCAGTGATGCTGGTGGTCGAACTGACGGCGATTTTCACCACCGTGCTGTGCTTCCTTCCGGATGCCGACGTGCCGACCTTCGTCGCCGCGCAAATCGCTCTGTGGCTGTGGTTCACCGTGCTGTTCGCCAACTTCGCCGAAGCCTTGGCCGAAGGTCGTGGCAAGGCTCGCGCCGACAGCCTCAAGGCCGGCAGCGAAGGCCTCAGCGCCCGTTGCCGCCAAGCCGATGGCAGCTTCAAGATCGTGCCGGCTGCCAATCTGCGCAAGGGCGACGTGGTGCGAGTCGAAGCCGGGGAGATGATCCCCGGTGACGGCGAAGTCATCGAAGGCATCGCGGCGGTCAACGAAGCGGCGATTACCGGTGAATCGGCGCCGGTGATCCGCGAGTCCGGCGGCGACCGTTCCGCCGTCACCGGCAACACGCGGCTGGTGTCCGACTGGCTGCTGGTGAAGATCACCACCAACCCTGGTGAATCGACCCTCGACCGCATGATCGCCCTGGTCGAAGGCGCCAAGCGTCAGAAGACCCCGAACGAAGTCGCGCTGGATATCCTGCTGATCGGCCTGACCCTGATCTTTCTGCTGGTGGTCGTCACCCTGCAACCGTTCGCGCATTTCGCCAACGGCAGCCTGCCGCTGGTGTTCCTCGTGGCGTTATTGGTCACGCTGATTCCGACCACCATTGGCGGTCTGCTGTCGGCCATCGGTATCGCCGGGATGGATCGTCTGGTGCGCCTGAATGTGATCGCCAAGTCCGGCCGCGCGGTGGAAGCGGCGGGTGACGTGCATGTGCTGTTGCTCGACAAGACCGGCACCATCACCTTCGGCAACCGTCGTTGCAGCGCGGTGTATGCCGCGCCGGGAGTGACCGGCCGTGAGCTGGCCGAAGGCGCGTTGTTCGCCTCGCTGGCCGACGAAACCGCTGAAGGCAAGTCGATCGTCGAGTTCCTCCGTGGCCTGCATCCACAACCGGAGCCGGCCCCGGAAACCCTGACCGCCGTGCCGTTCAGCGCGGAAACCCGCTTGTCCGGCGTCGATTATCAGGGCCGCGTGTATCGCAAAGGTGCGGTGGATTCGCTGCTGGCGTTTCTCGGTCAACAGCGTAGCGATCTGGCCCCGGCGCTGGCGCGGGAAATCGACAAGATCGCCCAAAGTGGCGGCACGCCGTTGCTGGTCTGCGCTGACGGCAAATTGCTTGGCGCGATCCATCTCAAGGACGTGGTCAAACCAGGCATCCGCGAGCGTTTCGCCGAGCTGCGCAAACTGGGGATTCGCACGGTGATGGTCACCGGCGACAACCCGCTGACCGCTGCTGCGATCGCCGCTGAAGCTGGCGTCGATGATGTGCTCGCTGAAGCCACGCCGGAGAAAAAACTCGCGCGCATTCGTCACGAGCAGAACGACGGTCGCCTGGTTGCCATG
This sequence comes from Pseudomonas sp. RG1, assembly GCF_025910115.1. Classification (NCBI taxonomy): domain Bacteria; kingdom Pseudomonadati; phylum Pseudomonadota; class Gammaproteobacteria; order Pseudomonadales; family Pseudomonadaceae; genus Pseudomonas; species Pseudomonas sp. RG1. The sequence goes on along the minus strand of NZ_JAPCIK010000040.1, from coordinate 129,697 downwards.
TGCGGCGACGGCGCCAACGATGCCCCGGCGCTGGCTCAGGCCGACGTCGGCATGGCGATGAACGATGGCACGCAAGCGGCACGTGAAGCGGCGAACATGGTCGACCTCGACAGCGACCCGACCAAGCTGCTCGACGTGGTGCAGATCGGCAAGGAATTGCTCGTGACCCGTGGCGCGCTGACGACCTTTTCCATCGCCAACGACATCGCCAAATACTTCGCGATTCTGCCGGCGCTGTTCGCCTCGATTTACCCGCAGCTGGGCGTGCTGAACATCATGCATCTGAGCAGTCCGCAGAGCGCGATTCTCTCGGCCATTGTCTTCAACGCTTTGATCATCGTTGTGCTGATTCCACTGGCATTGCGCGGCGTGCGCGTGCAAGCAGCAAGTGCGGCGGCGTTGCTGCGGCGCAATCTGCTGATCTATGGCGTCGGCGGGATTGTCGTGCCGTTCGTGGGGATCAAGGTGATCGACATGCTGCTTACGGCGTTGCATCTGGTGTGAGGCTGAAAAGAGCCCCTCACCCTAGCCCTCTCCCGGGGGGAGAGGGGACTGATCGAGGTGTTTGTGCGAGGTTCGCCGACCTGAAATTCCGAGCCGAACTCAGGTCTTGAACAGCATGAAGATCGGCTCCCTTTCTCCCTCGCCCCTTGGGGGAGAGAGCTGGGGTGAGGGGGAAAAGATCTCCCTGACACCCGGCAAAAGTTTGTCCAACGAATTCGAGGATCTTGAAATGTCCACAATGATACGCCCGGCCCTGACCCTGTTAGCGCTGATGACCCTGATCACCGGCGTCGCCTATCCACTCGCGGTCACCGGCATCGCCCAGGTCGCCTTTCCCGACCAAGCCAACGGCAGCCTGATCCACGACGCCGACGGCAAAGTTCGCGGCTCGTCGTTGATTGCTCAGGATTTCAGCGGCGACAACTGGTTCCACCCACGGCCGTCCGCCGGGGCTTTTGCCACGGTCGCCAGCGGCGCCAGCAACCTCGCGCCGAGCAATCCGGCCTTGGCGACCCGCGTAATCGAAGACGCGCAAAAACAACAAGTCGCTGGGCAGGGGCCGGTGCCATTGGCTTTGCTGACCACCTCCGCCAGCGGCCTCGATCCGCACTTGCCACCGGCAGCAATTGCCTATCAACTGGCGCGTGTCGCGGCGGCGCGCAACCTGCCGGTGTCGACCTTGCAGCAATTGCTCGATAAGCACATCGAACAGCCGCTGGTTGGGCCGCCGGTGGTGAATGTGCTGGAGCTGAACCTGGCACTGCAAAATCTGTAATTCAGTTGATACCGATCGTTCCCACGCTCTGCGTGGGAATGCATCAATAGACGCTCTGCGTCTGCTTTTATGGGACGCAGAGCGTCCCGGTCTGCATTCCCACGCAGAGCGTGGGAACGATCATCAGGAAGAGAGACATCAAGCATGAGCGACTCCGGCCGCGCCGACGCATTATTAGCAGACCTGCCCCGCGATGGCCGTGGCCGGCTCAAGGTTTTCCTCGGCGCAGCCCCCGGGGTCGGCAAGACCTACGCCATGCTCCAGGCGGCGCACACGCAACTGCGCCAAGGCGTGAAGGTCATCGCCGGCGTGGTCGAAACCCATGGCCGCGCCGAAACCGAAGCCTTGCTCGGCGGCCTGCCGCAGCAACCACTGGTGCGCAGCGAATACCGTGGCGTGCTGCTTGAGGAAATGGACCTCGACGGCATTCTCGCGGCCAAGCCGAAGCTTGTGCTGGTGGATGAACTGGCCCACAGCAACGCCCCCGGCAGCCGTCACGCCAAGCGCTGGCAAGACATTCAGGAACTGCTCTCCGCCGGCATCGACGTGTTCACCACGGTCAACGTCCAGCACCTGGAAAGCCTCAACGATCAGGTGCGCGGTATCACCGGCGTACAGGTGCGCGAGACCCTGCCGGACTGGGTCCTGCAGGAAGCTTTCGAGCTGCTGCTGATTGACCTGCCGCCGCGTGAATTGCTTGAGCGTCTGCGCGAAGGCAAGGTCTACGTGCCGGAACAGGCCCGCGCCGCCATCGATGCGTTTTTCACCCAGACCAATCTCACCGCACTGCGCGAACTGGCAATGCAGACCGCTGCCGCGCAGGTCGACAACGATCTCGCCCAGGGCTATCGCCAACTCGGCCAGGCCGCGCCGGCGGTGCGCGGGCGTTTGCTGGTCGGTATTGATGGCGATGCGCAGGCCGAGCGGCTGGTGCGTCACGCCAGCCGCGTCGCCCAGCGCCGGCATCTGCCGTGGAGTCTGGTGCATGTCGACAACGGCAGTGCGCGGGATGAGCAATCGCGGTTGCGCCTGCAAAGCGCCCAGCAACTGGCCGAACGCCTCGGTGGCGAAGTGGTGCTGTTGCGGGCGGGCGAAGTGGCGAAAACCCTGATTCAACACGCCGCGGAACGCCGCGCCAGTCTGTTGCTGGTCGGCCAGTCGCGGCCACGGTTGCGCCGTAGAGTGTTCGGCGGTGGCCTGGCGGCGCGCCTGCTGCGTCAGGCGCACGGTCTGGAAATCAACGTGCTCGACAGTGACCACGAGCAGCACCAACCGCGCCCGCGTAATTCATTCACACTGGTGTGGTTCGACTACGCGCTGGCGCTGGTCGCGACGTTGTTGGCCACGGCCTTGGCCTGGGCGGTATCGAGTGTGTTGCCGTTGCCGAACATCTCCTTGGTGTTTCTCGCGGCGGTGTTGCTGGTGGCGGTGCGCAGTAGCCTCGGCCCGGCGCTGGCCTGTGCGGCGTTGTCGTTTCTCACCTACGATTTTCTGTTTATCCCGCCGAATTTCTCTTTCAGCATTCAGCGCGAAGAAGACGTGCTGACGCTGCTGTTCTTCCTGTTGATGGCGGCGCTCACCGGCAACCTTGCGGCGCGTCAGCGGCGGCAGTTGCAGGCTTTGCGCGATACCCAGGAAGAGACCAGCGAACTGCTCGACCTGTCGCGCAAACTCACCGCCGCGACCGACCGCCAAGCCGTGATCAGCGCTGCCGCGCAACACCTCGAAGGCTGGAGCGATCTGCAATTGTGCTTGCTCAACCGCGACGGCCAGGGCGGCTGGAAAGTCGAAACCGGCGGGCCACTGCAATTTACCGAGGCCGAACGCGCCGCCGCCGATTGGGCCTGGCAACACGATCAACCGGCGGGCAAGGGCACCGGTACCTTGCCGCTGGGCCGTTGGTGGTGGTGGCCGTTGTCGGTCGAGGACGGGCCGCTGGCGTTGCTCGGTGTTTGCGCCAAGGAAGGCCAGAGCTTGAGCGGTCAGCGCCGACGCTTGCTCACTGCGCTGAGCCAGCCTTTGGCGCAAGCCCTGGCCCGCGCGCAATTGGCCGATGACCTCGAAGCGGCGCGTCTGCACGGCGAAACCGAACAGTTGCGCAGCGCCTTGCTGGCCTCGGTGTCCCACGATTTGCGCACGCCGCTGACGGCCATGCGCGGCAGCATCGACAGCCTGTTGGCCCTCGGCGAAGCGATTCCGCTGGAGGATCGCCGCGAGCTGCTCGAAGGCACCCGCGATGAGGCCGAACGCCTCGACCGCTACATTCAGAACCTGCTCGACATGACCCGCCTCGGCCACGGCGCCTTGAAGCTGGCGCGCGACTGGGTATCGCCGGCCGATATCGTCGGCAGTTCGCTCAATCGCCTGCGCGCCGTGCTGGCGCCGCTGCAGGTCAGCACCGAAGTGCCGGCCGAGTTGCCGTTGCTGTATGTGCACGCGGCGCTGATCGAGCAGGCGCTGGTTAACGTGCTGGAGAACGCCGCGCGATTTTCGCCCAGCCACGGTCGCCTGCAACTGCGCGCCGGCGCCGATGAGCAGGAGATTTTCTTTTCGGTCAGCGACGAAGGCCCGGGGATCCCTGAAGAGGACCGAGCGAAGATTTTCGACATGTTCTACACCGCCGCGCGCGGTGATCGCGGCGGGCAGGGCACGGGGTTGGGGCTGGCGATCTGTCAGGGCATGGTCGGCGCGCACGGCGGGCGTATCTCCGTGGCTGACGGCATCGACGGGCGTGGCACCTGCATCACCTTGCATCTGCCGTTGCAGGCGCAACCGGGGATGGACGGTGAAGCTTGAAGTCGACTGCGCTACTCTCTTGCCAATCTATTGTGTTGATGTGAATTCATGAGCCAGACCGCGACTATTTTGGTCATCGACGACGAACCGCAGATCCGCAAATTCCTGCGCATCAGCCTCGCTTCACAAGGCTACAAAGTGCTCGAAGCCGGCACCGGCGCTGAAGGCCTGGCGCAAGCTGCGCTGAGCAAACCGGACTTGGTGGTGCTTGATCTCGGCCTGCCGGACATGGACGGTCAGCAGGTCCTGCGCGAACTGCGCGAGTGGGCGACCACGCCAGTGCTGGTGCTGTCGGTGCGCGCCAGTGAAGGGCAGAAGGTCGAAGCGCTGGATGGCGGCGCCAATGACTACGTGACCAAGCCGTTCGGCATTCAGGAATTTCTCGCCCGAGTCCGCGCGTTGTTGCGTCAGGCACCGGCGGGGGAGGCGCAGCCGGCGGCGCTGAGTTTCGGCCCGTTGACCGTGGATCTGGCCTATCGACGCGTGCTGCTCGACGGCGCCGAAGTCGCCCTGACCCGCAAGGAATACGCCGTGCTCGCGCAATTGGCGCGGCATCCGGGGCGGGTGATCACCCAGCAGCAATTGCTCAAGGATATCTGGGGACCGACGCACACCGAGGACAGTCATTACCTGCGCATCGTGGTCGGGCATCTTCGGCAGAAACTGGCGGATGACCCGACCCGGCCGCGGTTTATCGTGACTGAGGCGGGGGTTGGGTATCGGTTGTTGAGTGCTGATGGGTTGTAGTTTTGTGTTGTATGGTCGGGCGCCATCGCGGGCAAGCCCGCTCCCACAGTGAGCTATGTATCACCCAGATTTCATCCCCCCCGAGAACCCTGTGGGAGCGGGCTTGCCCGCGATGAGGCCGGAACATTCACCCACAGCCTTCAGGTAATTAACCCTGCTCCTGCTCATACCGATCCAGCGTATCACTGGCAATTTCCCGCCCGAGGGCGATCAACTCCGGCGCCTTGTAGAACTCGAAAAACCGGCACACCCGCTTCGGCACGTTGATCAGGATATCCGGCGGATACCCGGCGATCTTGTACTGCGCCAGTGAGGTCTGCATCACCTCGAAACTCTGGTTGATCAAATCCAGCAGCGACGCCGGCCCGACGTTATCGATGATGAACGAACCGGTGGCGGATTTCGGCGCGCCTTCGCGTTCCGGGGCGGCGGCCGGTTGCTGGCTTTCCGGTTCGACGCCCTCGAGCCACGGATTGATCTCCGCCGCCTCGGCGCGCAAGGCTTCCTGTTCCAGCTTCAACAATTGCTCGGCCTGTTTACGGCGGAATGGCAACTTCGAACCCATGGATTTGATCAGGCTGTCGAAGCGCGAACGAAACGCTGCAGGCCGCTCGATCACCGGCAATTTGTACTGGCGCTGATTGGTGGCGTTGAGGTTGACCGCGATGATCAGGTCGCAATGGCTCGATACCACCGGAACGATCGGCAACGGATTGAGAATGCCGCCGTCGACCAGCATGCGGTTGCCCTGCATCACCGGGGTAAACAGGCTGGGAATCGCCGCCGAGGCGCGCATGGCCTGATGCAGGCAGCCTTCCTGAAACCAGATTTCCTGCTGGTTGGTCAGATCGGCGGCGACGGCGGTGTAGGGGATGCGCAGGTCTTCGATGTTGATCTCGCCGACGATCTTGCGAATCTGCCCGAAGACCTTTTCACCGCGAATCGCGCCGAGACGGAAACTCACATCGACCAGGCGCAGCACGTCAAGGTAATCGAGGCTTTCGATCCAGCGCCGGTACTCATCCAGTTTGCCGGCGGCATAGATCCCGCCGACCACCGCGCCCATCGAACAACCGGCAATGCAGGCGATGTCGTAGCCGCGTTTTTCAATTTCTTCGATAACGCCGATATGGGCATAGCCCCGGGCGCCACCGGAGCCCAGCACCAGTGCGACACGCTTTTTCATCAAACTTCCTCCCGACAAGCCTGCACAATGCACGCATCGGCCAAGCGGCTCAATCGCCAAGGTCGTTGCGCGAAGCGGTGACGTCGTTTTTCGTTCGCGGCGCACGCTTGCGCGCTATGCTCTGCGCCACGTGGTTTGCCCGGTCAGCGAGGCACTTTTTCGCCGCTTGGCCGTCTTACCTGCACGACTGTTGACCTACCTTGAGGTGTGATTGATGAAAGCCTGGATCTGTGTACCGTTGATGGCTTTGGTTCTGGCCGGTTGCGCCGGCAAAACCGCGTACCGCGACAGCTGCGGCAGCCAACTCGACGCGGCCTGGCACGAACTGGACCTGGCCAAGGCTGAAGGCTTCGCCGGCACCGTCAGCTATTCCAAAGCGCTGTCGCTGCTGACCGCCGCCAAGACCCAGCAACAATTCGAAGGCTTTGAAGGCTGCAGCAAGAAAGCCGAAAAAGCCCGCTTCTACATCCGCGAATCCCGCGCAGGACGTTAAAAAAGCAGCTGCAAGTTTCAAGCTGCAAGCGGCAAGCTCAAAGCGACCCCATTCAGCTTGAAGCTTGTAGCTAGAAGCTTGCAGCTGTCTACGGAGTAGACCCCCATGATCGATCGCTTGGTGGCTCATGTTTTGAGCCTGGATGTGCGGCTGCTGGCATGTCAGGCGCGCTTGACTGCGCGCACTGATCTCGAGGCGCTGCATGATTTGCGCACTACGGTGCGGCGCTTGCGCAGTCTGTTGCGGCCGTTGCGCGGCTTGCCGGGAGTCGAGCAACTGGAGGCGGCGGCTTCGGCAGTGGGTGATCTGACCACGCCGTGGCGTGATCGCGAAGTGTTGGCGGCGTATCTGCTCGAGCATGAACAACCCGAGGCTGCGCAGCGGCGTCTGGCGCAAATGGCCGAGGCGTATCCGGCGCTGGCGGCGAGTGCGGAACTGGCTTCGTTGCTGATGATTCTCGACGCATTTCCACGGTTTCTGCGCGCGTCCGAGCGTCAGGGCTTACTCAAGGATCTGGGTAAACGCATTGAAAAACGCTTGGGCAAACAATGGCAGAAACTCGACGAAGCGCTGCACGATCCCGCCCATGACCGCCATCGTCTGCGCCTGCTGATCAAGCGCGTGCGCTATGGCATCGAAGCCTATCCCGAGCTGGATCGCTTGCCGAAACCGGCTTACAAACGCCTGAAATCGGCGCAAGGCGCACTGGGCGACTGGCACGATTGCTGGCAATGGCTGGCCCGCGCCGAGCAGGAAGCCGATCTGCAACCGTGCGTGGCCACCTGGCAGGCCGGGTTGATCAAGGCAGAGCTGAAGGCCGATCAAGTGCTGGAAAAGCTCAGCGCTACGTGTTTCAAACACTCCTGAAGATGGCTCTGTTCCCCTGTGGGAGCGAGCCTGCTCGCGAAGGGGCCGTGTCAGTCGCAATCGTTGTCGACTGATCGACCGCTTTCGCGAGCAGGCTCGCTCCCACAAGGTGATTTGTCGCTTGAAGGAATCGGGCCAAGGCCTATCTGTCAGCCCATTTGACCGGAATAGACGCTGCGCCGCCGCCCGGGGCTGGGTAAGATCCGCGCATTCCTTTCTCGTTTTCCGAGGTTGCCATGCGCTTTTGCGATCTGCTCGATGCTGTCCGCCAACAACCTGAAGTAATCATCCCCGCCGAATGGGGGCAGGGCCGTGCGAGTTTTGGCGGGCTGGTGGCCGCGCTGCAATTTGAAGCCATGCGCGCCAGGGTGCCGACGGAGCGCCCCGTGCGTTCGCTGGCGATTACCTTTGTCGGCCCGGTCGAGCCGGAGGTGCCGGTGAGTTTCGAAGTCGATGTGCTGCGTGAAGGCAAAGCCGTCAGCCAGGTGTTGGGCCGCGCCATGCAGAATGGTCAGGTGGTGACGATCATTCAGGGCAGCTTCGGTGCCTCGCGGCCTTCGGAAGTCGCCGTCGAAGCCTACCCGGCGCCCACCATGAAACACTGGGACGAATGCCAGGAGCTGCCATACATCAAAGGCGTGACCCCGGAATTCATGCGCCATCTGGCGATGCGCTGGAGCGTCGGCGGCATTCCGTTCTCCAACACGCCATCACGCTTGATGGGCGGCTGGGTGCGGTTGCGTGGGGATGTCAAAGAGGAGCCGGTCAACGAGGCGCATCTGCTGGCGCTGGTGGATGCCTGGCCGCCGGCGCTGTTGCCGTATCTGAAGAAACCGGCGCCGGGTAGCACGCTGACCTGGACCATCGAATTCGTGCAGCCGTTACACGACTTGAGCACGCTGGACTGGTGCCAATACCTGGCCGATATCGAATACGCAGCCGACGGCTACGGCCATGTCGCCGCGAAGTTGTGGAGTGCGAAGGGAGAGTTGATTGCCATGAGTCGGCAGACCGTGACGATCTTCGCCTGACTCAATGCCGACGGTGGCGCTCACGCCAGGCGCGCCACCAGCCACCGCTGAGAAAGAAACGTGGAAAGGTCAGAAACTGCTCGACCAGCAAACGTGACACGGCATCTTTGCGATCACTGAACGGCTCGGAGGCTTGCGCCTCCAGGCGGTGGCCGTGGCGCTGCAGACCCAGCGCCGCGACGATACCGATCACGCCGATGGCGACGCTGGCCAGGCTCAGGCTGAACACCCCCGACACGATCAGCAGAAACGCCACGATGAACAGCGGCACGGCAATCAGGTGCAGGACCAGATTGGTCGGATGCTGATGGTTGCCCGGGTAGGCGCGCCATTGCCACGCGGGAAGGTTGGGGTGACGTTTGCCCATGTTTGCTACTCCTCGATCCATGTTGAACACATGCTTGAAGAATAGGCCCGGGCGCGGAGGGCGGCGAATCAAGGTTGGCTATTGAAGTGATAGCCGTCATCGCAGGATTCGATGTAGATGCCTCTGACGCCTTCGCGAGCAGGCTCGCTCCCACATTGATTCAATGGTGCATGTGGGAGCGAGCCTGCTCGCGAAAGCGGACTCACAATTTCAACTGACCTATCGCCTTGTTCAACTCTCCGGCCAACGTCGCCAGCTCATTACTGGTCGTCGCCGAATCCACCGTCTGCTGCACGGTGTTCTCGGTCACGTCACGAATACTCACCACCGCCCGGTTCATCTCCTCGGCAACCTGACTCTGCTGTTCCGCCGCCACGGCAATCTGCGTGTTGCTTTCGCGCATCTGCGCCACCGCTCCGGTGATTTCCGCCAGCGCCGCGCCAGCCTCCTGCGCCTGCTGCACGCAGTCGTCGGCCTTGTACGAACTCTCCTGCATGAAATCCACCGCATCGCGGGTGCCGGCCTGCAACGCGGCGATCATGCCGGTGATCTCGTCGGTGGACGCCTGCACGCGCTTGGCGAGGTTGCGCACTTCATCGGCGACCACGGCAAAGCCGCGCCCCATCTCCCCGGCGCGGGCCGCTTCGATCGCCGCGTTGAGCGCGAGCAGGTTGGTCTGTTCGGCAATGCTGTGAATCACGCTGACCACGCCGTTGATCTTCTGACTGTCCTCGGCCAGGCGTTGAATCATTTCTGCCGTCTGCTGCACGCCGCTGGACAGTCCGGCAATCGACTGCTGCACCCGCGCCACCACCTGCTGACCGCTGCCGGCGAGGCCATCGGCGGTTTTCGATAGATCGCGGGTGGCGCCGGCGTGTTGCGCGATGTGATAAACGGTGGCGGTCATTTCGTTGATCGCGGTGGCAGCCTGATCGGTTTCGCTTTGCTGGCCGAGCATGCCGTGGCGCACATCATTCATGCTCGAGGCCAGCCGCGCAGCGCCGTCATCCAGTTGTCGCGCGGTGCTGGCAACGGTGGTTACGACGCGTTGATAACCGGCCTGCATGGCGTTGAAGGCATTGGCCATCTGCCCGACTTCGTCCTTGCCCACCAGCGGCACACGAGCAGAAAGATCGCCGGTTTTTTCAACGTGCAGCATCACGTCTTTCAACGTGTTGAGCTGGCTGAGCAGAAAGCGGATCAACAGTTGCGAGGCGCCGAGCATCGCCAGCATCAGGACGAAGACCGCCAGCGCATAGTTGGCGAAACGCTCGCTGAACACCTGGCTCAGGCTCGGGGCATAGGCGATGACCGCCACTTGCTCACCGTCGGCACGGCTGAACACTTCGGCGCCCAGCAACGGGTCGTCACCGAACAGTGGCATTTCATTGATGGCGTTCCAACCGTTGCTGCCGCTGATTTCCAGCAGCGGTTGATCATTGAGACGCGGCGCTTCACCGCGCTTGAAGGTCAGCACCTGAGCGGACTTGGGCACCGGTTGCCCGAGCGGCCAGGCTTTGAGCAACTGCGCCTGCGCCTGCGCGGACACCTGCGCGGCATGGTTGCGGGCCTGTTGTTCGAGGTGCACGGCGTACAAAACCAACAGCAGGGTGGTGACAAAGGCGACCGCGTTGACCGCCCAGAATTTGTATTTCAGCGAGATGTTGCTAAGCCAGGCACCCATGGAGGTCTTCTCTGATAGCGGAAACAGTTTTGGCAAGGTGCCATTATTGTGCCGCTATGCAGATTCGGGAGTTTTGATATGAATCAACAGATGCCGAGATCTATTGTGGGAGCGAGCCTGCTCGCGAAAGCGCTGCGTCCTTCAGCCCATTTGTAGCTGATCCACCGCCTTCGCGAGCAGGGGACGTGTGCAGTCAGATGAGAATGGGGAGTTTAAAAAACGCCCGGGCACACGCGGTGGTATGTGCGGCCAGCGCTTCCTCGGTCTCGCCGCGATGCAACGCCACTTCGCGCAGCACTTCGGTCAGATACGCCGGTTCGTTGCGGCCGTTTTTCGGCTTCGGCCGCAACGTGCGCGGCAGCAGATATGGCGCATCGCTTTCCAGCATCAGCCGCCCCGGTTTGATCTCTTTGACCAATGGATGCAGATGCGTGCCCCGGCGTTCGTCGCAGATCCAGCCGGTGATGCCGATGTGCAGATCCAGATCGAGGTAGCTGAACAGGGCTTTCTGCTCGCCAGTGAAGCAATGCACCACCGCCGCCGGCAGTTGATCACGGAAGTCCTTGAGGATCTCCAGCAGGCGCTGACTGGCATCGCGCTCGTGCAGGAACACCGGCAATTGCAGCTCGACGGCCAGCGCCAGATGTTCTTCCAGTACCTTTTCCTGTTGCGGGCGCGGGGAGAAATCGCGGTTGAAATCCAGCCCGCATTCGCCCACCGCGACGACACTGGATTCGTTCAGCAGACTGCGCAGGCGACGAGCACTGTCAGTGTTCCAGTCGCTGGCCGAATGCGGGTGAATACCGGCGGTGGCGAACAGCCGTTGGCCGCTTTCATCCAGTTGCTGGCACAGTTCCAGCGCCTGCTCGCTGCCCTCGACGCTGGTGCCGGTCAGCACCAGTTGGCAGACGCCGGCGGCGTAGGCGCGGTCGAGCACGGCCTGGTGTTTGTCGGCGAAACTGGGGTTGGTCAGGTTGACGCCGATATCGATGAGTTGCATGGTGCTACCTCGGGCCGAAGGCCGGAAAGCATAACAGAGCTGTAGATTTATAAGAAAAGCCAAGAACTACAAAGACTTATGGCTGTCTGTTGAGGCCGCGACGAACTCCGGGGTGGCGACGATGCCATCACTGTGCCAGTCTCTCGCACTTTGCCAGCGCTCAGAGCGCTCTGTTTTCGTCGGTGATGTCGTCTCTTTTGCGACGAATAGCCCCGTATTCTTTTCGGAGAGTGGATGCATCGTCCCTCGGTTCTGCTGCTGTTGTGTGCTGCGCTACTGCTGCCGATGACGGCGGTCGCGCGCCTGCCCGGGCCGCTGCAAGCCGTGCCGGCGAGCAAGGTGCGCGACCTCTCGGAAATCCGCAGCAGCCGCGTGTTGCGGGTGCTGGTCAATCAGAGCCGCAACAGCTCCGGCGAAGTCCAGGGCCAGGCCATCGGTGTCGAGTACCACCGACTGCGCGCGTTCGAGCAATACCTCAATGGCCATGCTCGCGACGGCCAGGAAGTCACCCTCAAGATCATTCCCAAAGCCAAGGATCAATTGCTCGGCGCCTTGCAGCGCGGCGAAGGCGATATGGTCGCGCCCGGTGAATTGCTCGATCTGCCTTCTGGCTACGCGGTCGCCAGCAGTGAGCCAATTGCCAGCAACGTGCCGCTGGTGCTGGTCGGCATCAAGGGCCAGCGCCGTTACACCAAGGTCGAGCAACTGTCCGGCAAAACCCTGGCGCTGCCCACCGGTAGTGCGGCGGGGGAGGTGGTCAGTCAGCTCAACCAGAAACTGGCGCTGCACAAACTGGCGCCGATCAATATCGAGTGGGTCGATCCGACGCTGGCGGTGGAGGATGTGCTGGAGATGGTTCAGGCCGGGATTTTCCACCTGACCATCGTCGAGCAACCGATTGCCGAGCGTTGGGGCAAGATCCTGCCGAAGCTGCGTCTCGATCGGCAACTGAGCCTCGGCGAGCCGGGCGAAGAACATTGGTTCGTGCGGCGCGATGCGTCGATGTTGCGCGCGAGCATCGATCGCTTCCTCACCGGTTACAAGAAACCGTCGGACGAAGACGCGGCGTTTCTGCGCATCTATCGACGCCTGTATCAAGTACACAATCCGCTGGCCAAAGCCGATCGCCAGCGTCTGGAAAAACTCCGTCCGACCCTGCAGAAGCATGCCGACGCACAAAACATGGACTGGCTTAACCTGGCGGCGCTGGCGTTCAAGGAATCCCGTCTGCAGCCCAACGCTCGCAGCGGCAGCGGTCCGACCGGGCTGATGCAGATCACCCCGTCCGCCGCGCAGCGGGTCGGCGTGAGCAATATCCAGAATCTCGATGCGAATGTGCAGGCCGGCGCCAAGTACCTGGCGATGATCCGCCGCAAGTTCTTCAGCAGCCCGAAACTCAACGAGCGTGAGCGCATGGCTTTCACCCTCGCCGCGTACAACATCGGCCCCGAGCGCGTGCAGGGTATGCGCGCCGAAGCCCGCCGCCGTGGCCTCAATCCCAACCAGTGGTTCTTCCAGGTCGAGCGCATCGCCATGGAGCAGGTGGGGATGGGCGCCGTCAGCTATGTTAATAGCGTGAACAAGTATTACCTGGCATTCGACCGGGAGCGAGAGTCGCTCGAGCCCCGCCAGCAGAAAGTGGTCACACGGAAGTAATCTAACAATTCGATTGTTATGGCGAAATTTTTGCGCTTTAAACATGAAATAAACTGATTAATATAGCGACCAACCCAAACAAACAAACACTTCTGCACAACAAGGAATGCACCATGAGCTCTCTGATCAACAAGGTTCTGTTCACCCGCGCCGGTTACGGCCTGACTGTCCTGCGCATTGCTGTCGGCGTGATCTTCGCCGCCCACGGTTCGCAGAAACTCTTTGGTCTGTTCGGTGGTTACGGCCTGGCCGGCACCGCACAATGGATGGAAAGCATTGGCCTGACCCCCGGCTACCTGATGGCCTCGCTGGCTGGCGGTACCGAGTTCTTCGCCGGTCTGGCGCTGATCATCGGCCTGCTGGCACGCCCGGCGGCACTCGGTCTGGCGTTCCTCTCGCTGGTGGCGATCTTCTCGGTGCACATCGGTAACGGTCTGTTCATGGCCAACAACGGTTACGAGTTCGCCCTGGCTTTGTTGGCCGGCAGCATTGCGGTCCTGATCGAAGGCGCGGGCAAGCTCTCGGCGGATCGCGCCATCGCCGGTTGAAGGCTCTGGCTCAAGGCAAAGGCCCGCATTGCGCGGGCTTTTTTTTGTTGCGGGGGATTCTTGACACTGGTCGGTCACGTTCTCTAGGATGTTGCCCATGCGCCGATTTAAACAGCTACTTGCGGGGCGCCAGGTGATTTCTACAGTTACCGTCAGAAGCCGGAACAGGGCTTCGAAATACCGCTAAAGCGCTGGTTCGGTGTTGCCTCTCACCTGCCATGCAGACTTTTGAGGCAGAGACACGACACGATGAACGCACTACGCCCTCCAGCACGTCCCGCGCCGATCACGGCACATGTCACCCAGCACAACCCGAAAATCCTTCTTGGCGGCAAACACCAGCCGACGCTGTTGCGTTATCTCGATGGCTGGCCACGTCGCAGCGGCGGTCCTGCCGCGTTCCTGATCCAGTTTGTCGATGACGGCGAGTCGCTGGCGCGTTTCGCTACGGACAGCTTCGATCTGGCGGTGATTCAGGCGCCGAGCGCAGAAGATGCGCCGGAGATGATCAAGCAACTGACCCGCGTTGCACGGCAGGGCCTGATCACTCGGCGCTGATCAGTCTTACGGGTATTCAATCGCAACGATGTAAACGAACTGCTCGCCGGTCGGCGTCTGCACCCGCACTTCCGCGTCGAGTGCCTTGCCGATCAGCGCGCGGGCGAGCGGCGAGTCGATGCTGATCAAACCCTGTTTGAGGTCCAGTTCATCGGGGCCGACGATGCGGTAGCGCGACTGCTTGCCGTCCTCGTCTTCGATGGTTACCCAGGCGCCGAAATAGACTTTGTTCGGGTCGCTGGGTTTTTCGCTGACCACCTTGAGCGCTTCCAGGCGTTTGGTGAGAAAACGCACGCGGCTGTCGATTTCCCGCAGCATCTTCTTGCCGTAGGTGTACTCGGCGTTTTCCGAACGATCGCCTTGCGCCGCCGCTTCACTCACCGCCTGGGTGACCTGGGGGCGACGCACATGCCACAACTCATGGAATTCGGCGCGCATCCGCGCTTCACCCTCGGGGGTGATCAGCGCGGTGCCGGCGGTGCGGGGAGGGCGATAACGGCTCATGGCGACTTCTTGTGATTAAGACCGCTTGAGTCTATCAACCCTCGCGCAACACTGTCAGCGGGCTGGCGTTCAGCGCCCGGCGAGTGCCGAACACACCGGCGCCACCAATCAGCGCGGCACCAATCAACGGCAGCACCAGCAGCCATGGATGCGGATGCCATGGCAGATCGAAGGCGAAGCGGTACAGCACCAGACTGACCACCTCCGAACCGATCGCCGCGAGCAGACCGCTGACCGCTCCCAGCAAACCGAATTCGATACGCCGCGCCTTGATCAGTAACTGCCGCTCGGCGCCCAGCGCACGCAACAGCGCACCCTGGCGGATACGTTCATCCAGCGTCGCTTGCAGGCCGGAGAACAGCACCGCCATCCCCGCAGCCAGAACAAACAACAACACATATTCCACCGCCAGGGTGACCTGAGCGAGGATGCTGCGCAGCTGTTCGAGCAAGGCTTCGACCTGCAGGATGGTCACCGCCGGGAAGGTCCGCGACAGCTCGACGATCTGCTGATCATGCCCAGGGGCCAGGTAGAAACTGGTCAGGTAGGTCGCCGGCAGATCCTTCAGAGTGCCGGGCTGAAAGATCATGAAGAAGTTCGGCTGGAAGTTGTCCCAGTTGATCTCTCGCAGGCTGGTGACCTTTGCTTCGCGATTGACCCCGCCAACGCTGAACACCATGTGATCGCCGAGTTTGAGTTTCAGGCTTTCGGCCACCTTGCCTTCCACCGAAACCCCCGGCACGTCGTCGGACGGCTGGCCGCTCCACCACGAGCCGGCGGTGAGCTTGTTGCCCGCCGGCAGATCCGCCGCCCAGGTCAGGCTCAGGTCACGCTGGATGGCGCGGTCACCGGCCGAGTCCTTGCTGACGATTTGCTGCACCGCCTCGCCATTGATGCTGATCAACCGACCCGGCACCACCGGATACAACGGCGCCGCTTGCGCCGACACCTTGATCAGGTGATCGGCGAAGGCCTGCTTGTCAGCCGGGAGGATATTCAGCGCGAAATAGTTCGGCGCGTTTTTCGGTAGCTGGTTTTGCCAGGTGTCGAGCAGTTCGCCGCGCAGCAGTGCGATCAGCGCCATCGACAACAGGATCAGACCGAACGCCAGCGACTGCCCGGCTGCCGCCAATGGATGCCGCAACAACTGGCCCAGGCCCAGACGCCATGGCAACGAGGCGCGGGCGAGCAGGCGGCGCAGGCTTTGCAGCAGCAACAACAGCAGGCCGCCCAGCACCAGCGCGGCGACCACGCCGCCGCCGAGCAGGGCGAAGGTCAGCAGCAGGTCGAGGCTCAGACGCCACATGATCAGGCCCAGCGCACCCAGCGCCGCGCCATAGACCATCCATGTGCTCGAGGGGATCGGCAGTATGTCGCGGCGCAACACCCGCAGCGGCGGCACGCGACCCAGTGCAGCCAAAGGCGGCAGGGCAAAACCGGCCAGCGCCACCAGCCCGGTGCCAATCCCGGCCATCGCCGGAAACAGCCCGCCCGGCGGTACGTCACTTGGCAGCAAATCATGCAGCAGGGCGAACAGCCCCAGTTGCGCCAGCCAGCCGAGCAGCGCGCCACTGATGGCGGCAACCAGGCCGAGCACGGTCAGTTGCAGGCTGAACAGCACCATGGTTTCCCGGCGCGACAAGCCGAGGCAGCGCAGCAAGGCACTGGCGTCGAAACGCCGACTGGCGAAACGGTTCGCCGACAATGCCACTGCTACCCCGGCCAACAACACCGCAACCAGGCTGGCCATATTCAGATAACGCTCAGCCTTGCCCAGCGCACCGCCGATTTGCCGGTTACCGTCACGGGCATCCTGGATTCGCTGGTTTGCAGCGAGGCCCGGTTTGATCAATTCACGATAGGTTTCCAGCGTCTGCGGTTCACCGCGCCACAGTTCTCGATAGCTTACCCGGCTGCCCGGTTGCACCACGCCGGTGGCGGCGAGGTCGTCAAGATTGATCAGCACCCGTGGCGTCAGGCTGTAGAAGTTGCCAGCGCGATCCGGCTCGTAGGTCAGCACGCGGGTCAGCTTCAAGGTCTTCATGCCGACGTCGATGCTGTCGCCGATCTTCAGATCCAGCGCGGTCAGCAGACGTGCCTCGACCCAGGCTTCACCGGGTTGCGGTTCGCCGCCGACTTCTTCCTGGGCAAAGGGTGCGGGCGCGCTCTTCAGCTCGCCACGCAATGGATAGGCACGGTCGACGGCTTTGATGCTCGACAGCTGAATGCCGTTGTCGGTGGCAATGACGCTGGAAAACTCCACCACTTGTGCATGATTGAGGCGCAGTTCGGTGCCGCTGCGGATTTGCTCCTCGCGGGCCGGCGAGCTGCCTTCAAGGACCAGATCGGCACCGAGAAACTCGGTAGCGCGCAGCATCATCGCGCCATTGAGGCGGGCGCCGAAATAGCCGATCGCGGTGCTCGCCGCGACGGCCACCACCAGCGCAAAGAACAACACGCGCAATTCTCCGGCGCGGGCATCGCGCATGAGCTGGCGCAGGGCAAGACTGAACAGACGCAACAGCGGCAGACGTGCCATCAAGGCTCCAGAGGGGCGACCAGCAGCCCGGCTTCAAGACGGATCAGGCGCCGGCAGCGATGGGCCAGGCGTTCGTCGTGGGTCACCAGCACCAGGGTGGTGCCGCGTTCCTTGTTCAATTCGAACAGCAAGTCGCTGATGCGCTCGCCGGTGTGGCTGTCGAGGTTGCCGGTCGGCTCGTCGGCGAACAGCACGTCCGGTTCGGCCGCGAAGGCGCGGGCGATGGCCACGCGCTGCTGTTCACCACCGGAGAGCTGGCGCGGCGAGTGGGTCAGGCGCTGGCCGAGGCCGACGCGCTGAAGCAATTGCGTGGCGCGCTCGCGGGCATCTTTGCGGCCGTCGAGCTCAAGCGGCAGCATGACGTTTTCCAGCGCATTGAGGCTGTCGAGCAACTGGAACGACTGGAAGACAAACCCGACGTGCTCGGCACGGATTCGTGCGCGCTGGTCTTCGTCGAGATTGCTCAGGCCCTGGCCGGCGAGGGTGACTTCGCCGCTGCTCGGCAGGTCGAGGCCGGCGAGCAGGCCGAGGAGGGTGGATTTGCCGGAACCGGACGCGCCGACGATGGCCAGGCTGTCGCCCTTGTTCAGTTCCAGGCTGAGTTCGTGCAGGATAGTCAGTTCACCTTCCGCGCTAGGGACCACTTTGCTGAGGTTCTTCGCGGTGAGAATGCTTGCGCCCATGGAGAATCCGATGCGTGTATGGTTTTTGAGTGCTGGCCTGGCCTTGATGTGCATGGCCCAGAACGCAGCGGCGGGTACTGTCCTGATCGTTGGCGATAGTATCAGCGCCGGTTTCGGCCTGGATACCCGTCTGGGGTGGGTGTCGCTGCTCGAGCAGCGGCTCAAACAGGAGGGTTTCGACGATAAAGTGGTCAACGCCTCGATCAGTGGCGACACCAGTGCCGGAGGCCAGGCGCGGCTGCCGGCGCTGCTTGCAGAGCATAAGCCGGAGTTGGTGATCCTCGAGCTGGGTGGCAATGACGGCCTGCGCGGGATGCCGCCAGCGCAATTGCAACAAAATCTTGCCTCGATGATCGACAGCTCGCGGCAGAGCGGCGCGAAAGTGCTGCTGCTCGGCATGCAGTTGCCACCCAATTATGGCAAGCGCTACACCGATTCGTTCGCCGAGGTTTACGGCAAGCTCGCCGAAGAGAAAAACATCCCGTTGGTGCCGTTTTTTCTCGAAGGTGTCGGTGGTCATCCGGACCTGATGCAGGCCGACGGTCTGCACCCGGCGGCCGGGGCTCAGAGCAAGTTGCTGGAAAATGTCTGGCCGACGCTAAAACCGCTCTTATGAGGCTTTTCTAGTGGCAGGCTTTCGGCTAATGTGGCGCCCCCTAATTTGGAGCCCCCGATGCCGCGTCCTGCCTGGTCCCTGTTTGCCTACCAACTGATCGAGCCTGACGAGCAGCTGGATCTGTTCGCCTGCCAGGAAGTGCGGGTGCATCTGGTGACGCGGCAGCTGGAACTCGGTGGCTCGGCCGATCGCACGCTGTGCGGCACTCTGCTGCCGGCGCAACCGCGTTGGTCGAATGTTGATCGTCGGGTGTTCCAGGATCAGCGTCTGTGCTCGCTGTGCCGGGCGATTCTTGAATCGCAGAAGCGCGGCACCTCGCCGATCTGGCCTGAGCTGCGATTCGAACTTTAAGATCAAAAGATCGCAGCCTCGTTGCACTCGTCAGCTCCTACAGGGAATGCGTTGCAAATCTAGGAGCTGACGAGTGCAACGAGGCTGCGATCTTTCAGGGCGTGACACGGTCTATCGGCGTGTCTCCCGAATCCCCAGGCCGCGGTGTACAATCGCGCCCTTATACCCTTGATGATCATGCGAAGGATTTTCCGGATGTTGCCGCGCTTTCCTGCCGTCACCCGCTGCCTGTCACTTGCCGCCCTGTGTGTGGCCGGTCCCGTTGCTGCATTGGAGCTTCCCCTGCCACCACCCGGCGAGGACATCGTCGGCCAGGTGCAGGTGATCAAAGCCAAGTACGAAGACACCTTCGCCGACCTGGGCACCACCTACGATCTGGGCTATTCGGAAATGGTTGCGGCCAACCCGGGCATCGATGCCTGGCTGCCTGGCGCCGGTACCGAGATCGTCCTGCCGACGCGCTTCATCCTGCCGCCGGGCCCGCGTGAAGGCATCGTCATCAACCTCGCCGAATACCGTCTCTATTACTACCCGAAAGGCCGCGACGTGGTGTACACCTTCCCGCTGGGTATCGGCCGCGAAGGCTGGGGCTCGCCGATCGCGCACACCTCGATCATCGCCAAGACACCGAACCCGACGTGGACGCCTCCGGCTTCGATCAAGGCCGAACACGCCGCTGACGGTGATCCGCTGCCGAATGTGGTGCCGGCCGGTCCTGATAACCCGCTGGGGCCGTTCAAGTTCACCCTCGGCACACCGGGCTACCTGATCCACGGTTCGAACAAGAAGTTCGGCATCGGCATGCGCACCAGCCACGGCTGCTTCCGCATGTTCAACAACAACGTGCTGGAAATGGCCGGCATGGTCCCGGTCGGCACCTCGGTGCGCATCATCAACGACCCGTACAAGTTCGGTCGCAGTGGCGGCAAGGTCTATCTGGAAGCGCACACGCCGCTCGACGACAAGGGCAACCCGTCGGTAGTCGACAAGCACACCGCGGTAATCAACGCGATGCTCAAGCGTGAAGACATCACCAGCAACCTGCGCATGAACTGGGATGTGGTGCGTGATGTGGTCGCCGCCGAAGACGGCCTGCCGGTAGAGATCGCCGTGCCGAATACCTCGGCGCCAATGGTGAGCAGTGCACCGATCGATCTGCAGCAATAAGAGCTGATTGAAAACCCGCCGATGCGTGCAGCGTCGGCGGGTTTTTTATTGCGCGGGGAAAAGCACCGGGCACAAAAAAGCCGACCCGGAAAACCGGATCGGCTCGATAACAATCCCGAGGGATTATTACTTGCGGCTAGCTTTTTCCAGCATGCGCAGAGCACGCTCGTTAGCTTCGTCAGCAGTCTGTTGTGCTTTTTGAGCAGCAGCCAGAGCTTCATCAGCTTTACGGTAAGCTTCGTCTGCACGAGCCTGGGAGCGAGCAGCTGCGTCTTCAGTAGCGGTCAGACGTGCTTCGGTTTCTTTCGATGCGCTGCTGCAACCGGTAGCCAGAACTGCGGCCAGAGCCAGAGCAGAGAATTTCAGAACGTTGTTCATCGTGTTCCCCTTCAAGGACTTTCAAATTAAGTGGCTGTCTCCTCACGATTGAGGAAATAGCCGGCGTACATACTACCCATTACTTGTAGTAAGTAAACTGACGTAGCGCAAGAAGCAAAAAAAATTGTAGGCGTTGATTCTTTTTCGAGCAACTTTTAACTGCGCTGTATAAAAAATATCCAGCTGCAAGCCCCGGCGTGAGCGACTCAAACGGAAAAAGTTCCCGCCCTCGTGCGCTGTTTTTGCGACTTCGGCTAAAGTCTTTCTAAATGAATTCGTCCACACTTTTGTTCAGGTTCTGCGAAGCGCTTCGCGTATCTTTGTTGATGTACAGGTGACTTTAAAAAAGGTTGCACGTCTTAAGTCTCAACATTCCGGCAATGTTCAGGCAAACGGCACGCAAAGATTGTCTTGCGGCCGAACCTGCGACCATCGATGCCAATGCACGCAAACCATCCGATGACGAGCGTACCTTGAGCATTTTCGCCAATGGTGCCTACTATTCAGCAGGTGTCAGATTGCGCGAGATCGGTGTGGCTCTTCTCAGTGTCCATCAGGCACGGGGTGGCGTAGATGTTCCTTCGCCGGAAAAACATCGGTAAGGTAGGGGTCACAATTCAAGACCCGCGAGGAGTAGTGATGAGCGAGGCGTTGTCCATCCACCATGACCAGGCTGGTCATCAATTCGAGACCACTGTGGACGGTCATCGTGCTTACCTGACCTACATGGATCTGGGCAAGCAGACCCTGGATATCTACCGCACCTTCGTGCCTAATGCCCTGCGCGGCCGTGGCATTGCCGCAGCGCTGACTGAACGCGCGCTGCAATACGCCGAAGAAATGGGCTACACGGTGATCCCGTCTTGCTCCTACGTCGAGCGCTACATGGAACGCCATCAGCGTCGCGCCGCGAAGATCTGAATCGCACACACAAAAACGCCGGACAATGTCCGGCGTTTTTTTATGCCCGTAAAACGCAGCTTACGTGCGCTGACGCTTCGGCAATACGTCCTTGAGCTTGGCGTGCATGCTGCGCAAGGTGTTTTCGGTAGCGGACCAATCGATGCAGGCATCGGTGATCGACACGCCGTATTGCAGGTCGGCGAGGTCTTTCGGAATCGCCTGGCAGCCCCAGTTCAGGTGGCTCTCAACCATCAGGCCGATGATCGACTGGTTGCCTTCGAGGATCTGGTTGGCGACGTTTTCCATCACCAGCGGTTGCAGGGCCGGGTCCTTGTTGGAGTTGGCGTGGCTGCAATCGACCATGATGTTCGGCTTGATCTTCGCCTTGTTCAGCGCCTGCTCGCACAGGGCCACGCTGACCGAATCATAGTTCGGCTTGCCATTACCGCCGCGCAGCACCACGTGACCGTAGGCGTTGCCTTTGGTGGTGACGATCGACACGCCACCTTCCTGGTTGATACCGAGGAAACGGTGCGGGCTGGACACCGACTGCAAGGCATTGATCGCCACGGTCAGGCCGCCATCGGTGCCGTTCTTGAAGCCGACGGCCGAGGACAGGCCGGAAGCCATTTCGCGGTGAGTCTGCGATTCGGTGGTACGCGCGCCGATGGCCGACCAGCTGATCAGATCCTGCAGATACTGCGGGGAGATCGGGTCGAGGGCTTCGGTCGCGGTCGGCAGGCCTTTCTCGGCCAGGTCGAGCAGCAACTGACGACCGATGTGCAGACCGTCCTGGATCTTGAACGAGTCGTCCAGATACGGATCGTTGATCAGACCTTTCCAGCCGACGGTGGTGCGCGGCTTCTCGAAATACACGCGCATGACCAGATACAGGGTGTCGGAGACTTCCTCGGCGAGCACCTTGAGGCGATCGGCGTATTCGTGGGCAGCCTTGATGTCGTGAATCGAGCACGGGCCGATCACGACGAACAGACGGTGGTCGGTGCCATCGAGAATGTTACGAATGACTTCGCGGCCCTTGGTGACGGTGCGCAGGGCGGCGTCGCTCAGGGGGATATCACGCTTGAGCTGATCGGGAGTGATCAGGGTCTCGTTAGAGGCGACGTTTAGGTCGTTGATCGGTAAATCAGCCATCGTTTACTCGTCAGGTCACGGGTGCCGGCCGCCAGCGATCCCCGCGCGGCGGAGCACAGCAGATTTAGCGCGTCGGGGGAGCCGAACCTTAGCGCGTCAGAGGCGGCTCGACAATGGGCAAACCGTGCTTTAGTCCAGCGCTGGCTGCGCAAAAGCCTTGCGCAGGTTGTCGTGGGAGAACTCTTCGGCGTGCTCCTCGACCCACTGCAGGGCCAGCGCCTGACTGTCCTGTAGATCGTCGTGGCTGTCCTGCATGCGTGAATAGCGTTCGATCTGACACACCTGCTCACCCATTCGCGCGCTGAACAGGGTCTGTTCGTCAGTGAAGGCGATTCCCACCAGATAGCCTTTTTTGCGCCGCAGACACCAGGCCACATAGCCCGGATAACAGAAGTCGGCATTCAGCGTCGGCATGCGCACTTGCAGCGCAGTGCCGTGGCGCCAGGCGCGGTGGTAATTGCAAGCGATGCCGCCGAGGCTGATAGTGTGCAGCTGTTGTCTGGAAATGCATTCAGGCTTGAGTAACGTCAATTCAACCGGCACTTCGTCCGGATGAGGAATGAAACGTCCCATGAGCACAGACTCCCTGTGTCGGCCATCTGACATTGTTTCCCCCAGTATAGTGGTCGAATCCGAGCTGACCGACTTCGACGCCGACCAGCGGCTGCTGGCGATGCGCGGGGTTTCTCTGGTGATCTTCACCAGCGTCGGCTGTGCCAGTTGTCGTTATGCCCGCGAGGTGTTGCCGGGATTGCCGCTGGCGATCGATCGGCTGTGCTGGATCGACGCCGGCAACAACGGCGGCCTGGTCGAGCGTTATCAGGTGTTTCATTTGCCGGCGCTGTTCGTAGTGCGCGACGGCGAGTTCTTTGGCGCAGTGCACAGCCGTCTGACGGTTGCCGAGGTCAATCAGGCAGTGGCGCAGGCGCTGGGTCGAATTGCAGAGGAGTTGCCATGAGCGAGACAGTCAGCAAACCGGTGGTGGGGATTATCGGCACCGGTGCAATTGGCGGGTTCTACGGGGTGATGCTGGCGCGTGCCGGTTTCGACGTGCATTTCTTGTTGCGCAGCGAATTTTCCGCCGTGGCTGAGAGCGGTTTGCAGATCAACAGTGCGGTGCACGGGCCGTTGACGCTGAATCCGGCCAATGCCTATTCCGCTGCCGAAGACATGCCGCCCTGTGACTGGCTGCTGGTCGGCACCAAGACCACCAGTAATGCCGGTCTGGCCCCGGCGATCATTCAGGCCGCCAAACCTGACGCAAAAGTGCTGTTGCTGCAGAACGGTCTGGATGTCGAAGACAGCCTGCGACCACTGTTGCCGGATTCGCTGCATCTGCTCGGTGGTCTGTGCCTGATCTGCGTGCACCGCGAAGGGCCGGGGCAGATTACCCATCAGGCCCTTGGCGCGGTGAATGTCGGTTATCACAGCGGCTCGGCCATTGATGAAGTAGCGCGCATGGCGATCGTCGAAGAGGGCGCCGGACTGTTCCGTGCCGCCGGCATCGACTCGCAGGCGATGGCCAACCTGCATCAGGCGCGCTGGCAGAAACTGGTGTGGAATATTCCCTATAACGGACTTTCGGTATTGCTCGGCGCGGGAACCGAAGCGCTGATGGCTGATGCTGACAGCCGCCTGTCGATTCAGGCGTTGATGGCGGAAGTGGTTCAGGGTGCCAAGGCCTGTGGTTACGAAATCCCGCCCGGCTATGCCGAGTACCTGTTCACCATGACGGAAAAAATGCCCGATTACTGGCCGAGCATGTACCACGACTTTGCACACAAACGCCCGCTGGAGCTGGAGGCGATCTACGCCCGGCCACTGGCGGCGGCGAACGCGGGGGGCTGCGAGTTGCCACGCATCGAGGCGTTGTATCGCCATTTGGGGTTTATCGACCGACGCAATACCTGAGTCGGTTGTTCTGGGGGAAGGCATGGCCAATAACATCGATGACAAACTGGTGCTGGCGATTTCCTCGCGCGCCTTGTTCGACCTGAGCGAAAGCCACAAGGTCTACCTGTCGAGCGGCGTCGAAGCCTATCGGCAATATCAGATCGAGCACGAAGACGAAATCCTCGCGCCGGGCGATGCGTTCCCGCTGGTGGAAAAACTCCTGAGCCTGAACAGCCGTCTCGGCCGCGCGCGGGTCGAGGTGATTCTGGTTTCCCGCAACAGCGCCGACACCGGTCTGCGCGTGTTCAATTCGATTCATCATTACGGCCTGGCGATTTCTCGTGCGGCGTTCGTCGGCGGGCGCAGTCCGTATCCGTATCTGAAAGCGTTTGGCTGCGACCTGTTTCTCTCGACCCACGCCGAAGACGTGCGTGCCGCGCTGGACGCCGGGTTCGCTGCGGCAACGATCCTGTCCGGTGGCGCGAGCCGTGCGGCCAGTGATGAATTGCGTATCGCCTTTGACGGTGACGCGGTGATCTTTTCCGACGAGTCCGAGCGCGTCTATCAGTCCGGCGGCCTTGAAGCGTTTCAGGCCAAGGAACGCGAATCGGCGCGCGAGCCATTGCGTGGTGGGCCGTTCAAGGGCTTTCTGGCAGCGCTCAATCTGTTGCAGCGCGAGTTTCCCGATGACGATTGCCCGATCCGCACGGCGCTGGTGACCGCGCGTTCGGCGCCGGCCCATGAGCGAGTGATTCGCACCTTGCGGGAATGGGATATCCGCCTCGATGAGTCGCTGTTTCTCGGTGGCCTGACCAAATCGGCGTTCCTCGAAGCCTTCGCCGCTGACGTGTTCTTCGATGACCAGACCGGTCATTGCGAGCTGGCTCGCGAAGTGGTCGCCACCGGCCACGTGCCCCACGGCATCAGCAACGAACCGCCGATCTAGAGCCTTTTTATTCAGGACGTTGCGTCGCACGTCGTACTCGCCAAGGCACTGCTAAGCTGAATCAATCTCCGCCATCGTTGGCTCGCGAGGAGGTCCCATGATTCGCTCAATGCTGTATGCCACCGACCTCGGTCTGTACGCACCGTTCGTGATGCAGCATGCCCTGGCCTTGGCGCGCACCTTCAATGCCGATCTGTATGTAGTACACGCGGTGGAACCCATGGGCCTGTTTGCCGAGTCGGTGCTGCAAAGCTATCTCGACGAACAGGCATTGAACGAATTCCATAGTCAGGGTCTGAAAACAGTCATCGCCAATATCGAACAGCGGGTGCTCGACAGCTTTCGTGAAGAACTGGGGGACGACGGCGAACAGGATCTGCAGCGCATACGCGCGGTGCGCGTGCTGCAGGGCGACCCGTCGCAGGTGATTCTCGACCAGGTGCACAAGCTCTCGGTCGATCTGCTGATCGTCGGCAGTCACAGCCATGGCGTCGGCGCGGAAACGCCGTTGGGGCGCACGGCGGCGCGGGTCCTGCAGTTGGCCAAGGTGCCGGTCTATCTGGTGCCGCTGATGGAACGCCGGCGGCGTGAGGATCGCTGAAGCAGGAATAATGGCGTTTTGATAAAAAAGTTCTAGATTTATTCTTCGAACCATTAATATAGTTATATACCGTCGCTGATGCCCGTGGCGTCTACCTGCTTTGAGGGATTGATATGAAGCTTCAACAACTGCGCTACATCTGGGAAGTGGCGCACCACGACCTCAACGTTTCCGCTACCGCTCAAAGCCTGTACACCTCGCAACCGGGCATCAGTAAGCAGATCCGCCTGCTGGAAGACGAGCTGGGCGTCGAAGTCTTCGCCCGCAGCGGCAAGCACCTGACCCGCGTTACCCCGGCCGGCGAGCGCATCATCACCACCGCTGGCGAGATCCTGCGCAAAGTCGAAAGCATCAAGCAGATTGCCCAGGAATTCTCCAACGAGAAGAAGGGCACCCTGTCGATCGCCACCACCCACACCCAGGCGCGTTATGCGCTGCCGCCGGTGATCAGCAATTTCATCAAGCAATACCCGGACGTGGCCCTGCACATGCATCAGGGCTCGCCGATGCAGATCGCCGAAATGGCCGCTGACGGCACCGTCGATTTCGCCATTGCCACTGAAGCGCTGGAGCTGTTCGGTGATCTGGTGATGATGCCGTGCTACCGCTGGAACCGCTGCGTGGTCGTACCCCATGGCCACCCGCTGACCAAGCTGCCGAAGCTGACCCTCGAAGCGCTGGCCGAATATCCGATCGTCACTTACGTGTTCGGTTTCACCGGCCGTTCCAAGCTCGACGAAGCCTTCAGCCATCGTGGCCTGACGCCGAAAGTGGTGTTCACTGCTGCTGACGCCGACGTGATCAAAACCTACGTGCGCCTGGGCCTGGGCGTAGGCATCGTGGCTAAAATGGCGGTCGATACCAAACTCGATAACGACCTGGTGGTACTGGATGCCAGCGAGCTGTTCGAGTCGAGCATCACCAAGATCGGTTTCCGTCGTGGCACCTTCCTGCGTGGCTTCATGTGCGACTTCATCGAGAAATTCGCCCCGCACCTGACCCGCGAAGTCATGGCCAAGGCCATTCAGTGCCACAACAAGCAAGAGCTCGAAGAGCTGTTCGACGGCGTCGAACTGCCCGTTCACTAAGCACCCGCTTCAGAGCACCTCGGTGACAGCAAACTGTTGCCGGGTACCCGCCACCAGAATCTCCACCTCATCGCCCGCGAACTTGCCCAGCAGGCTTTTGCCCAGCGGCGAGCGCGGGGTGATGACGGTAACCGGCTGACCCACCACGTCGACTTTCAGCCCCGCCGCATCCGGCGCCAGAAACAGCCATTGCTCGCGACCCTTTTCGTCCTCCAGACCGAGCAGGGCGCCGACTTCAATGCCGCGATTTTCGTCGTAGGCACGCAACGTCAGGTTCTGACACAGCACCAGTGACTGACGGATTTCCTCAACCCGCTTCGCCTGACCCGCCGCCAGATACGACGCCTCCAGCCCCAGCGTGTCGTACTTGTTTTCGGCGATGTTTTCTTCGTGGGTCGCGGTTTCGTAAGCGGTTTGCGCGGCGCGCTCGGCGATGTCGAGGTCGATGCGCAGCTTGTCGAGAATCAACTGGTGGACGCTGTGTTTGTTCATGATCAATCGCAGAATTGCAAAACGTTGGCGCGGCTCTTTTCGGTCGGCGCGGTCTGGTCCTGCTGCAGCCAGAACTGGCATTTCGGATTGGACGCGTTACGCGAATTGGCGCGCGCCTGATCCAGTCGGGCCTGCTGTTCATTCTTGCGCAGGTTTTCTTCGTACTGTTGGAACAGCGGACTTTGCGGCGGAATGTCCGGCTGAACCTGCACGGGCGCCACAGATGGGGGATTGACGCGCTGCTGCACCGCTTGCGCGACAGGGGCCAGTTGCTCGGGGAAGATAAAGCGCGAAAGCAGCCAGCAGGTCAGCGCAATCGCCAGGAACCCCAGCCACAGGCCCAGCGCAATGCTGCCGGTCAGATGCAGCGCGCTAAGCTGAACAGGCAAGGGACGACGGGGATTGGGACGGTAGGGCATGGCGGCCTCCTGGCGGATGGTTGCGGGCAAGCGGCGATTGTCGCACGAAGATTAATCGCCGTCGGCTCTTCTGCGCGAGCGCATTTATGCGGACAATCGAGGTTTTTTGCCAACGGGAGAACGGCATGCCTGAAGCGAAACCCCGCTGGGACATTTTTTGCACCGTGGTCGATAACTTCGGTGACATCGGCGTGACGTGGCGCCTGGCCCGGCAGCTGGTGGCCGAGCATGCCTTGCCGGTGCACCTGTGGGTGGATGATCTGCGCGCGTTCGAGCGCCTCTGTCCTGAGATCGATGTCGACGTTGTGCAGCAATGGCAGCAGGGCGTCGAGGTGCGTCAGTGGCCGAGCGAGTGGCTGCACGCCGAGGCGGCCGACGTAGTCATCGCCGCCTTCGCCTGTCAGTTGCCCACTGATTACATGGACAGCATGGCTGCGCGGGAAACGCCGCCGCTGTGGCTCAACCTCGATTATCTCAGCGCCGAAGACTGGGTCACCGGCTGCCACGGCTTGCCGTCGGTAAAATACAAAACGGTGCAGAAGTTCTTTTTCTTTCCAGGCTTCAAACCGGGCACCGGTGGCCTGCTCCGCGAACGCGGACTGCTCGAACAGCGTCGCCAGTTTCAGCAGGATCGGCCGGCCCAGCGACATTTCCTGCAAGCCTTGGGTATCGATCCTGCTCCGGACGCGCAACTGATCTCGCTGTTTGCTTATGAAAACCCCGGGCTGGCCAGTTGGCTGGACGTGCTGGCGGCCGATGCACGGCCGACTCACCTGATGGTTCCGGAAGGGCGGATTCTCGGCGATGTGGCGCGCTGGCTGAATGTGGAAACCCTGACGGTCGGCGCGATTCATGTGCGCGAGTCCCTGACCGTGCAAGTGCTGCCGTTCGTCCGTCAGGACCAATACGACCATCTGCTCTGGTGCTGCGATTTCAACGCGGTGCGCGGTGAAGATTCATTCGTTCGCGCGCAATGGGCTGGGCGGCCGATGCTCTGGCACATCTATCAGCAGGACGATGACATCCATCTGGACAAGCTCGATGCTTTTCTCGCGCTCTACACTCACGGCCTTTCACCCGCTGCGGCGCAGGCGATGAACGGTCTGTGGCGAGCGTGGAGTGCCGGGCAACCGATCGGCGAGCACTGGCTGGCGGTGCGAAATTATTGGCCGGAACTCGAGGAGAACGCCGAAGCATGGTGTCTGGAACAGGCCTTGCAGGCGGATCTTGCCACGGCGCTGGTACAGTTTTATGTAAATTGGATATGATACGCGGCCTAGATTTTTGTAAATCCCATCCAAATTCGGATATTCGCAATGAAAACTGGTAAAGAACTCAAACCCGGTACCGTGATCCGTATCGACAACGATCCTTGGCTGGTTCAGAAAGCTGAATTCACCAAGTCGGGCCGTAACAGCGCGATCATGAAGACCAAGCTGAAGAACCTGCTGACCGGTTACAAGACCGAAACCGTTTACGGTGCGGACGACAAACTGGACGACGTGATCCTGGATCGTAAAGAAGCCACCCTGTCGTTCATCAGCGGTGACACCTACACGTTCATGGACACCACTGACTACACCATGTACGAACTGAACGCCGAAGACATCGAAAGCGTTCTGCCTTTCGTTGAAGAAGGCATGACCGACGTTTGCGAAGCCGTGTTCTTCGAAGAGCGCCTGGTTTCCGTAGAACTGCCGACC
Source organism: Pseudomonas sp. RG1 (assembly GCF_025910115.1). NCBI lineage: Bacteria > Pseudomonadati > Pseudomonadota > Gammaproteobacteria > Pseudomonadales > Pseudomonadaceae > Pseudomonas > Pseudomonas sp. RG1. The sequence continues at coordinate 100,047 of NZ_JAPCIK010000040.1, read as the reverse complement.
ACCATCGTGCGTCAGGTTGACTACACCGAAGGCTCCGCTCGCGGTGACACTTCCGGCAAGGTGATGAAGCCTGCCAAACTGAAGAACGGTACCGAGCTGTCGGTTGCCGACTTCATCGAAATCGGCGACATGATCGAGATCGATACCCGCGAAGGCGGTTCCTACAAAGGCCGTGCGAAATAAGCACTGCTTTTTGCGGAAAGAAAAAACCCGACCATTGAGTCGGGTTTTTTTGTGCCTGTAAGAAACACTCGGAACCCTGTGGGAGCGAGCCTGCTCGCGAAAGCGGTGTGTCATGACCGGACGCTTTCGCGAGCAGGCTCGCTCCCACAATGGGACGGTGGTTACTTCAAGTGTTGCTTCAGTTCTTCAGACGCCTGCAACATCGCCGAACGCACCGCCGGTATCTGGCTGACCACGTTGAGCAAGCCGTAATCATGGATCATGCCGTTGTAGCGCACCGAAGTTACCGGTACTCCGGCCTCGTCGAGTTTGCGCGCATAGGCTTCGCCTTCATCACGCAGCACGTCGGCGCTGGCCGTCTGCACCAGTGCTGGCGGCAGGCCTTTGAGCTGTGCGGTGGTGGCGCGCAGCGGTGAAGCGTAGATCTCGTTGCGCTGTTTGGCGTCGGTGGTGTAGTTGTCCCAGAACCACTTCATCATGTTGCGGGTGAGGAAGTGCCCTTCGGCGTACTGGTTGTACGAACCGGTGTCGAAGTTGGCATCGGTCACCGGCCACAGCAGCACCTGGAATTTGATCGCCGGGGTGCCCTTGTCCTTGGCCATCAGCGCAACCACTGCGGCCATGTTGCCACCGACGCTGTTGCCGGCCACGGCCAGGCGCTTGCCGTCGACATTGATCTCTTTACCGTGTTCCGCCACCCATTTGGTCGCAGCGTAGGCCTGATTGATCGCCACCGGGTAATGCGCTTCCGGCGAAGGGGTGTAATTGACGAACACCGCCGCCGCCCCCGAACCGACCACCAGATCGCGCACCAGACGTTCGTGCGTCGGGAAGTCCCCCAGCACCCAGCCGCCGCCGTGGAAGAACATGAACACCGGCAGCTCACCCTTGACCCCGGCCGGCCGGACGATGGTCAGGCTCAGCGGTTGACCATCGACCTGGATGGTCTTCTCGCTGACATCGGCTTTGGGCAACGTCAACTTGACCCCGGACTGCGCGCTGACCAGCACGGCGCGGGCATCCTTGGGCGACAGCTGCTCGATCGGCTTGCCGCTGCCAGAATTCAGCGCATCGAGGAATGCCTGGGTGTTGTGTTCGACATCACCGGCGAAAGCGCTGTGTACCGACAGGGCGAGAAGGGTACCGGTCAAGACTTTGCTGAAAGTGTTCATGTTCATTTTTCCTTGTTCGGGCCGGGGGCTTGAGTGATTACACAGTCACGTGCAGACGGACATCGACGTTGCCACGGGTGGCGTTGGAGTACGGGCAGACCTGGTGAGCCGCGTCGACCAGCGACTGTGCGTCGGCTTGTTCCAGACCCGGCAGGCTGATGTGCAAATCGATGTCCAGACCGAAACCGCCAGGGATCTGGCCGATGCCGACATGGGCGGTGATCGACGCGTCGTCAGGAATCTTGCGTTTGGTCTGGCTGGCGACGAATTTCAGTGCGCCGATGAAGCAGGCCGAGTAACCGGCAGCGAACAGTTGCTCAGGGTTGGTCGCCGCGCCGCCAGCACCACCGAGTCCTTTCGGCGTGGCCAGTTTGACGTCGAGTACGTTGTCGCTGGAGATCGCACGACCGTCACGGCCGCCAGTGGAAGTTGCGATTGCGGTATAGAGAGTTTGCATGGTGTGAGCCTCATTGGTTGTGGTTTTGCGCGCTAATTGTTTGCGCGCTAAGTAGGTGTGAAGAGAATGTATAGCGCTAATGTTTAGCGCGCAAGATAAATTTTTAATAAAAATCGCGTTTTGCTCAAGGGCATGGCGTGGAAGGGGCGGGTAAGGCTTGATTTAGAGCGCTTGACGAGGGAATGCAGGCGGGGAAAAATTTTTTTTGTTGGCGCTGAAATCACTGTGGGAGCGAGCCTGCTCGCGAAGGCGGTGGAACATTCAACGACTCGCTGTCTGATCGGACGCTTTCGCGAGCAGGCTCGCTCCCACAGGGGAATGTAGCGGGGCTTAATTCAGGCTGTCTTGCAGATGCCCGCGCAGCGCTTGCAGCTCTGCCTGCAATTTCTGCAGACGTTCAAGGGTGAAGCCACTGGCGCCAAGGATGCACTGCGGCACGGTCTGCGCCTTGTCACGCAAGGCGCGGCCTGCTGCGGTCAGTTCGACAATCACCACCCGCTCATCTTCACGACTGCGGGTGCGGCTGAGCAGGCCTTCGGCTTCCAGACGCTTGAGCAATGGCGTCAGCGATCCCGGATCGGTCAGCAGGCGTGCGCTGATTTCTCCGACAGTCAAGCCGTCCTTCTCCCACAACACCATCATCGCCAGATATTGCGGATAGGTCAGGCCCAGCGCCTGCAACAGCGGCTTGTAGACCTTGGTCATCATCAGCGAGGTCGAATGCAGGGCGAAGCACGCCTGATTGTCGAGCAGAAGGTCGTCGCAGTTGTCGCGTTCGCAAGTCATTGTCAAAGCCTTGATCGTTGATCGTTTTTTAATCTAGCGCTCGAATCTTTAAGGCGCCAGATAAATATGTCCGGCGTCAGTGCCGGGCGAATTGCCGTTGCAACGCCAGATCCCACGGCGGCACCGGGCTGAAGCGGGTTTTCAGGTATTCCAGCAACAACCGACTGCGCGAATGGACCTGCTGTTCCATGCGCAGCGCGTAAATGCCGGTGGACTCCGGCGGCGGCAGGCCGTTTTCACAAAACAGCGGCACCAGCTCGCCACGCAGCAAGTATTCGCTGGCCAGCCAGGTCGGCAGGTGTGCGACGCCCAGACCCGCCGCCGCGCCACACGCCAGGGCTTCGGCATTGTTGGCGCTCAGGCGCACCCGCGATGGCCGGTGCAATTGCATTTGCCCGTCCACTTCGAATTTCCAGGCAAACGGCGGCGCAAGGCCCTCCCAGTCGAGCCCGTCGTGTTCACTCAACTGCGCCGGGTGCTCGGGCACGCCACGCTGCTTGAGATAGTCAGGGCTGGCGCAGGCGACGCGGACCATGCTCGCCAATGGCGTGGCGACCAGGCGCGAGTCAGCCAACTGGCCGGTACGCAGCACCAGATCGACTTTGCCCAGGCTGCTGCCGGCCATGTCGCTGAAGCTGTCGATCAGGTGCATCTGCACATCCAGTCCCGGATACAGCAGGAGAAAATCGGCAATCACCGGCGCCAGATGCCGCCGCCCGAAGGCTGCTGGCGCATCGATGCGGATCAGGCCTTCCGGTGCACTGCTCAATGACACCGCTTCGGCACGCGCCAGTTGCAACTCGGCGATGATCCGTCGCGCCCGTTCGGCAAAGGCCAGGCCGGCCGAAGTCGGCAGCACGGCATGGGTGCTGCGCACGAACAGCTGACTGCCGACGGCACTTTCCAGGCTGTCGATGCGCCGGGCTACAGCGGAAGGCGTCAGCGGATGGCGGCGCGAAGCGGCAGAAAAGCTGCCACTCTCCAGCACATCGAGAAACAGGCCGAGCTGATCGGTCAATTGGTTGGGATTCATGGAAACCACGCTTGTGCAAAATCGGCATAGCCATTGTGCGTTGCTATGCGTTTCCCCGCTAGGCGCGAGTGCGTAGCATTGGCCGCCTGTCGTTAGAGGATTACCGTTGTGATGGATTTTCTGTTGTACCTGCTGTTCGGCGCCGCCCTGGGCACATTGGGCGGGATCTTTGGCATTGGCGGTGGCTTGATTGCGATTCCGTTGCTTGGCGTGTGGTTTGGGCTTGATCAGCAAATCGCCCAGGGCACGGCACTGGTGATGGTGGTACCGAACGTGATGCTGGCGCTGTGGCGTTATCACCAGCGCAATCGCATCGAATTGCGCCATGCGCTGCCGCTGGCGGTGATGGGTTTCTGCTTTGCCTGGCTTGGCTCGATCTGGGCGGTGGGCATCGATGCGCAGACCATGCGTATCGGCTTTGTCGCCTTTCTGGTGGCGCTGTCGGCCTACAACCTGTTGAAGATGTTCGGTCCGCGACCAGCGCCGACTGCCGAGATGCGCTATTCGTGGCCGTGGTTGGGCGTGCTCGGCGCCGCCTCAGGGACCATGGGCGGTTTGTTCGGCGTCGGCGGCGCAGTGGTGGCGACGCCGGTGCTGACCAGCCTGTTCGGCACCAGCCAAGTGGTCGCTCAGGGATTGTCGCTGGCGCTGGCCCTGCCGAGCACTGGTGTAACCCTGGTGACCTACGCCGTGCACCACGAAGTCGACTGGATGATCGGTCTGCCTCTGGCGGTCGGTGGTCTGCTCAGCATCAGTTGGGGCGTGAAAGTTGCCCACGCCATGCCGGAAAAAATTCTGCGCGGGCTGTTCTGCGGCTTCCTCGTGCTGTGTGCGGTGATGCTCGCGTTTAAAGTTTGAAGCCCTCGACGATGTGCTCGGCCAGGCACTCGGTGATCGGCGACGGGTTGTTCAGATTGCGGATCAGCATGATGCTCGCCTCGGGCAACAGTGGCAGATCTTCGGCGGCGCCAAGGATGCGCATGTCGGGGGTGATCAGACTCTCCAGTTGCGCGGTGATCGCCAGCCCTGCGCTGACCACAGCCATCAGCGCCGACAGGCTGCTGCTGTTGTAGGCGATGCGGTAATCGCGACCCATCGCGTCTAGCGCATTGCACGCCCACAAGCGGCAGAAACAATCACTGTTGAACATCGCCAGGGGCAGCGGCGTCTGTTCGTGGGCGCTGAAATTCTGCGCCTCGGCCCAGACGAAGCGCTCCTTGCGCAGCAACTGGCCGATCTCGTTGCCCGGCTCACGGGTGACGATCGATAAGTCCAGATCAGTGCGTTGCAGCAACTGCTTGCTCGACTCGCAATGCACTTCGATCTGGATCAGCGGATAGAACTGCGCGAACCGCGACAGGATCCCCGGCAGAAAACGCATCACATAATCATCCGGCGTACCGATGCGCACGGTGCCGACCATGTGCGGCTCGCGCAGGGTGTTGAACACCTCACTGTGCAGTTTGAGGATGCGCCGCGCATAACCGAGCAGCACTTGGCCTTCAGCCGTAAGCCGCACCTGACGGCCATCGCGCTCGAACAGCTGGCGCTGCAACACGTCTTCTTCCAGACGTTTCATCTGCATGCTCACCGCCGACTGGGTGCGGTTGACCATCTCGCCGGCACGGGTGAAACCGCCCTGATCGGCAATCGCGACGAAGGTGCGCAGGACATCGGTATCGATACTGGGGTAGGCGGACAATTGATGAATCTCCGTGATGCATGCCATCAGAAACATTCGTTGGATTGATCTTAGCGCCGGCGAGAGACTTGAGCCATCCACAAAAGGAGGCAAGACGATGAAAGGTCAAAGAGAGTATGCAAGCCAAGAACAGCTGTCCGGCCACGGCCATATCGTGTCCGATCTGCTGCACAAATTCAGCCGTTGGTATGAGCTGCATCGTGAACGGGAAATGCTCGCCGGTCTGAGCGATGAGGCGCTGAAGGACATCGGCATCAGCCGCGCCGATGTCGAACACGAAACCGTGCGGCCGTTCTGGGACGACCCGATGCATAAATGATGAGGCTATCGCTACACAAACCCCTTTCAGGTGAGGTAGGTTGCGAGCAGACATGGAGGAATAAATGCCCGCGACAGTGTCCTTTTCCCTCAAACAGGCGCGACGTCTGGCGCTGGCCGCCCAAGGGTTCAACGGGCGCCAGCCGCCGACCGTCAATGCCAGTCATCTCAACCGGCTGATCGAACGGTTGGGCCTGCTGCAAATCGATTCCGTCAATGCCGTGGTGCGCTCGCACTACCTGCCGCTGTTTTCCCGTCTCGGCTCCTACCCCTCTGACTTGCTCGACCAGGCTGCCTGGAGTTCGGGGCGTCGGCGCACGCTGTTCGAATACTGGGGCCATGAAGCGTCGCTGTTGCCGCTGTCGATGTACCCGTTGCTGGGCTGGCGTATGCAACGGGCCAAGCGTGGCGAAGACATCTATCAGCAATTGGCGAGGTTTGGTCGCGAACAGCAGGAAACCATTCGCCGCGTGCTGACTGCGGTTGAGGAGCGGGGCGCGCTGGGTGCCGGCAGTCTGTCGACCCGCGAAGACAAGGCCGGGCCATGGTGGGACTGGAGCGCTGAGAAACATGCGCTGGAATGGTTGTTTGCCGCCGGTGAGGTCACAGTGGCGGGGCGACGCGGTTTCGAGCGCTTGTACGATTTGCCCGAGCGGGTGATTCCTGCTGCGATCCTGCAACAGCCCACGCCGGACGAGACCGAGGCGCAACGCGGTTTGCTGTTGCATGCGGCGCAAGCATTGGGCGTTGGTACGGAAAAAGACCTGCGCGATTACTTTCGCCTGAGCCCTGCGGATGCTCGGCCGCGTCTGGCTGAGTTGGTTGAAGCTGGTCAATTGCAGATGTGTGAAGTCGCCGACTGGCGGCAGATCGCCTATTGCCTGCCGGAGCCCAAAGTGCCGCGCAAGGTCATTGCCAGTGCGCTGCTGTCGCCGTTCGACTCGCTGATCTGGGAACGCAGCCGCACTGAGCGTTTGTTCGATTTCCGCTATCGCCTGGAAATCTACACACCGCAGCCCAAGCGGGTTTACGGCTATTATGTGCTGCCGTTTTTGCACAACGAGCGGATCGCCGCGCGGGTTGATCTGCGTGCCGAACGGGCGGCAGGGCAGTTGGCGGTGCATGCGGTGCATGAGGAAGAATCGGGACTGGACGAGGAGGGCATGCTGGCGCTGGCACTGAATCTGCGGCGGATGGCGGGTTGGCTGGGGCTTGAGCGGGTGCAGTTGAATTGTCAGCGCGAGAGTGCGGGGCGGTTGCGGGGGGCATTGGCGCGGATTGAGGTTGCCTGAGCCGGCGCTTTCGCGAGCAGGCTCGCTCCCACAGGGAAACGCATTGCAAATGTGGGAGCGAGCCTGCTCGCGAACGGGGGCGACGCTGTCTAACGGCGAACTTGCTTCAGGGTTTCGGCAATCAAAAACGCCAATTCCAGCGACTGGTCAGCATTCATCCGTGGATCGCAGTGGGTGTGATAACGGTCGGACAAGCCGTCCTCGGTAATCGGTCGGGCGCCGCCGATGCACTCGGTGACATTCTGTCCGGTCATCTCGATATGGATGCCGCCGGCATAGCTGCCTTCCGCTTCGTGCACCTGGAAGAACTGCTTCACCTCGCCAAGGATCTGTGCGAAGTCACGGGTCTTGTAGCCGCTGCTGGCCTTGATGGTGTTGCCGTGCATCGGGTCGGAGCTCCACAGCACTTGCTTGCCTTCGCGCTGCACCGCACGGATCAGTGCCGGCAGATGATCGCCGACCTTGTTCGCACCCATCCGCGCAATCAGGTTGAGGCGCCCCGGATCGTTGTCCGGGTTGAGCACGTCGATCAGGCGGATCAGGTCATCAGGGTTCATGCTCGGGCCGACTTTGACCCCGATCGGGTTGTTCACCCCCCGCAGGAATTCAACGTGCGCGCCGTCGAGCTGGCGGGTGCGGTCGCCGATCCACAGCATGTGCGCCGAGCAATCGTAGTAATCGTTGGTCAGGCTGTCGCGGCGTACGAAGGCTTCTTCGTAGTTCAGCAGCAACGCTTCGTGGGCGGTGAAGAAACTGGTTTCGCGCAGTTGCGGCGAGCTGTCCATGCCGCAGGCGCGCATGAACGCGAGGGTTTCATCGATGCGGTCGGCGAGGTGGCTGTACTTCTCCGCCAGCGCCGAGTTGGCGATGAAATCCAGGTTCCACTTGTGCACTTGATGCAGGTCGGCAAAACCGCCCTGGGCGAAAGCGCGCAACAGGTTCAAGGTCGCTGTGGACTGATGATAGGACTGCAGCAAACGCTCCGGATCCGGCACGCGGCTCTTTTCGTCGAAGCCGATGCCGTTGACGATGTCGCCACGGTAGGCCGGCAGGGTTACGCCGCCGATGGTTTCGTCGTTGGCCGAACGCGGTTTGGCGAACTGGCCGGCCATGCGCCCGACCTTGACCACCGGGCAGCCAGCGGCGAAGGTCATGACGATTGCCATTTGCAGCAACACTTTGAAGGTGTCGCGGATCTTCGCGGCGGAAAATTCGGCGAAGCTTTCCGCGCAATCGCCGCCCTGCAACAGAAACGCGCGACCCTGGGTGACTTCGGCGAACTGGCGGCGCAGCTCGCGCGCTTCGCCGGCGAACACCAGCGGCGGATAGCTGGCCAGGGTCTGCTCGACCTGGCGCAGGTGCGCGGCGTCGGGGTATTGCGGTTGTTGCTGGATCGGCAGGGCGCGCCAGCTGTCAGGGCTCCACGGTTGGCTCATCACGGTCTCGAAGTTCGTACGCAGGGAAGCGCCATGTTAGCAGCAATTAGTGCGTGACCTGCTCCCGCCCCATCGCCGACAATCGCCGCTTTGCCACGGCGCCACAGCGGTGCCATCGCGTCACCGCGCCCGGTGACCATCAGGAGACGAAATGACTGAGGAGCGCGTCGAGCATCTGCTCGCCGAAGTACAGGATGAGTTCGGCGTGATTCGCGTGCTGGAAGTGGCCGATTACCGCTTTCTCGAGTTCGGCGATGCGATCGAGCAGAGCTGCGTGTTCACTGCCGACCCGAGCTGGCTGGAGTACGACTACACCCGCGCGATGCTGATCGGCGCGCTGTGCCACGAGCAGCCGGAGAGCGCGCTGTTTCTCGGTTTGGGCGCCGGCACGCTGACCCAGGCTTGCCTGAAGTTTCTGCCGCTGGAAGACGTCGAAGCCATCGAACTGCGCCCGGACGTGCCGCGCCTGGCCATCGAATATCTCGGTCTGGATGATGATCCGCGTTTGTATATCCGCGTCGGCGATGCGCTGGAATTGCTGCCGACTGCCGAGCCGGCGGATCTGATTTTCGTCGACCTCTATACCGATGTTGGTCCCGGTGTCGGGCATCTGGCCTGGAGTTTTCTCGGCGATTGTCAGAAGCGCCTGAATCCGGGCGGCTGGCTGGTGATCAACCAGTGGGCCACCGACGATGGCAAACCGCTGGGCGCGGCATTGTTGCGCGGGCTCTATCACCGGCATTACTGGGAGTTGCCGGTGAAGGAGGGCAACGTGATTCTGATCGTTCCGTCGGATCTCGATCAGGCGCTGGACATGCAGGCGCTGACCCAACGAGCCGAAGCGCTGGCGCCGCAGCTGGGTTATTCGTTGCAGTCGTTGATCAACGCGATTCGCCCGGCGACCTGAGCCGGCAGTACCGCCCCCTTCGCGAGCAGGCTCGCTCCCACATTTGAAATGCATTCTCCCTGTGGGAGCGAGCCTGCTCGCGAAGAGGCCCTGACAGGCAGCAGAATCTTCAGGCGCCTTTGAAGATCCCCGGACGCCGCTCCACCAACGATCGCACCCCCTCCCGGGCATCCTCAGTGGCGAGCAACTTCTTCACCAGCGCCGGTAACGCCTGCGCCGCCGCTGTCTCACCCTCATAACGCGCCTGTCGCGCTGACATCAAGGTCGCCTGCACGCCCAGCGGTGCCTGCCGGGCAATCCGTTCGGCCAGCTCGATCGCGCGGGGCAGCAAATCTTCGCTGGCCATCACTTCCTGGACCAAACCCAGATGCAACGCATCGTGGGCATCGAACTCATCGCCAGTGAGCAACCAGCGCATCGCATTGCCCCAGCCGGCAATCTGCTGGAAACGCAAAGTCGCGCCGCCAAACGGAAAGATCCCACGCTGCACTTCCATCTGCGCGAAGCGGGTATTGCTCGCGCACAGGTTGATGTCCGCCGCCAGCATCAGCTCGATGCCGATGGTCAGGCAGTAACCCTGCGCGGCGACGATGACCGGTTTGCTCACCCGTGGGCCGACGAAAACGCCCCAGGGATCGCAGCCGCCGCTCGGAACCTGCCAGCCTTCGGCCAGGGCTGCGCTGGCATTGACCAGATCGAGCCCGGCGGTGAAGTGCTCGCCGTGGCCGAACACCACGGCGACCCGCGCTTCGCGGTCGGCTTCGAACTCGCCGTAGGCCAGGCTCAGATCGTTGAGCAGGTCGATATCGAAAGCGTTGCGCTTGGCCGCCCGATCGAGGCCGATCAAGTGCACATGACCACGACGTTCTCGGCTGACGCGGCCGGCGCAGGGCTGATTCATGGCTAAATCCTCGAGCAGGAAGGGCGGGTGCGCGGCGCTTTGCCGCAGATCGGTGAACCGTTTAAGCGTCATCGCCCGCAGGGCCGGGCCTTTGCAAAATAGACCGTTGCGCGATTATCCGCAAAACCCCGTTACACGGCGGTGACACACGGATAAGGGCCACAAAAAAAGCTCCCTTTTCGGGCGAAATCCGGTATAGTGCGCGCCGGCCTTTAACCGGGCCGCGTTTAGGTAGCGCATTTCCCGAAGTCAGCTTCGGCTGCACGTCCGCATTGCGGGCTCTTCCTTGACGATTCATCTTCATTCATTCGTTTTCGCAAATCCCCGCCGACAAAGCTGCCAGGGCGACTCTTGAGTCTCAACACGGCATGCGCAGCTTTGGAGCATGGGTCTTTGCGGATGCACTTAGAGGCAGACCCATGACCCAGGAAACCGGCGGATTCGCCGCTTTTAATCTTAACCCGAATATTCTTGCAGCCGTCGCAGCGACTGGCTACGAAGAGCCTTCGGCGATTCAGCAGCAATCGATCCCGATCATCATGGCCGGCCAGGACATGATTGGCCAGGCGCAAACCGGTACCGGTAAAACCGCCGCGTTCGCACTGCCTATTCTGCACCGCATCGATCCTGCCAAGCGCGAACCGCAAGCCCTGATCCTGGCGCCAACCCGAGAGTTGGCGCTGCAAGTAGCAACCGCTTTTGAAACCTACGCCAAGCAAATGCCAGGCGTTACCGTCGTGGCTGTCTACGGCGGCGCGCCGATGGGCCCGCAACTCAAGGCAATCCGTAATGGCGCACAGATTGTTGTCGCTACTCCGGGTCGTCTGTGCGACCACCTGCGTCGCGACGAGAAAGTCCTGTCGACTGTGAACCATCTGGTTCTGGACGAAGCTGACGAAATGTTGAAGCTGGGCTTCATGGATGACCTGGAAGTCATCTTCAAGGCTCTGCCATCGACCCGCCAGACCGTGCTGTTCTCGGCGACCCTGCCGCAGTCGATCCGCGCCATTGCCGAACGCCACCTGCGCGATCCGCAACACGTCAAGATCCAGACCAAGACCCAGACCGTTACCGCGATCGAACAGGCTCACCTGTTGGTTCACGCTGACCAGAAAACCTCGGCCGTACTCAGCCTGCTGGAAGTCGAAGACTTCGACGCCCTGATCATGTTCGTGCGCACCAAGCAAGCGACCCTGGACCTGGCCAGCGCCCTCGACGCCAAAGGCTACAAAGCCGCCGCGTTGAACGGTGATATCGCCCAGAACCAGCGTGAGCGCGTCATCGACTCGCTCAAGGATGGCCGTCTGGACATCGTTGTCGCGACCGACGTTGCTGCCCGTGGTCTGGACGTTCCGCGCATCACTCACGTGTTCAACGTTGACATGCCGTACGACCCGGAATCCTACGTGCACCGTATCGGCCGTACCGGCCGTGCCGGTCGCGAAGGTCGTGCACTGCTGCTGGTGACTCCACGTGAGCGCCGCATGCTGCAAGTGATCGAGCGCGTAACCGGGCAGAAAGTTGCCGAAGTACGCCTGCCAGACGCTCAAGCCGTTCTCGATGCACGCATCAAGAAACTGACCAACAGCCTGTCGCCGCTGGTTGCTGATGCCGAATCGACTCACGGTGAACTGCTTGATCGCCTGACTGCCGACATCGGTTGCACCCCGCGTGCACTGGCTGCTGCGCTGCTGCGCAAGGCTACCAACGGTCAAGCGCTGAACCTGGCAGCGATCGAGAAGGAACGTCCACTGGTGCCGAACAACGCACCGCGTGGCGACCGTCCTGAGCGTTCCGGTGATCGTCCTGATCGTGGTGACCGCGAGCGTCGCGCGCCAATGCCTTTGGGCGAAGGCCGTGCTCGTTGCCGTACCGCGCTGGGTGCGCGTGACGGTATCGCTGCGAAAAACCTGCTGGGCGCCATCCTCAACGAAGGCGGTCTGGCCCGTGAAGCGATCGGTCGCATCCAGGTCCGTGACAGCTTCAGCCTCGTCGAACTGCCGGAAGAAGGTCTGGAAAAGCTCCTGACCAAGCTGAAGGACACTCGCGTGGCTGGTAAGCAGCTCAAGCTGCGTCGCTACCGCGAAGATTGATCCGCCTTTGGGCTGATTGATCGAACATAAAAAATCCCCGACTGGTTCGGGGATTTTTTTTGCCTGTTCATTGGCTGCTGTGGGAGCGAGCCTGCTCGCGAAGGCCTCAACCGAAGCGATAAATATCCATACCCAGCGCCCCCATCGTGAAACCCTGATGCGCCACGCTGAAAACCCCGCCAGCACCGCGAGCAAAATACAACGGCAACAAATGCTCATCACTCGGGTGACTGCGCACCGCATTTGGCGCCTGCTGGCGATAATCATGCAGCGCCGTTTCATCGTCGGCCGCCAGTTTGTCGATCATCCAGTCACGAAAATCCCGCGCCCACGGTTCAATGCTTTCCGGGCCGGCATGCCAGTCCAGCTCGCGGAGGTTGTGGGTGATGCTGCCGGAGCCGATCAACAGAATGCCGTGTTCGCGCAGGCTCGCCAGCGCACGGCCAACCCGCGTCTGTAACGCCGGCCCGCCACGACTCGGCAGCGAGACCTGCACCACCGGAAGGTCGGCCTGCGGATACATCAACGACAGTGGCACCCAAACACCATGATCAAACGGTCGTTGCGGATCGAGCCGCGCCGGCAAGTCATGGGCGTTCAGCAGTTCAGCCACTTCGGCGGCCAGCTGCGGATTGCCCGGTGCCGGGTACTGAACTTCAAACAGCGCACGGGGGAAACCGCCGAAGTCGTGCCAGGTTTCCGGATGCGGGTGGCTGCTGACCAGCAGTTCCTGGCTTTCCCAGTGCGCCGAGACGATGACGATGGCTTTGGGGCGCGGCAGTTCAGCGGCTAGTCGCGCCAGTGCCGGGCCGCTGGCACCGGGCTCCAGCGCGAGCATCGGTGAACCGTGGGAGATAAACAGGCTGGGCAACATGGACGGGCTCCTGAGCGCTAAGATGAACCATCTTCAGTCAGATCACCGATCTGAATCCAATATAAGTTTCTGCGGTTTTTCATCGGTTTTTCGGGAGTGATCCATGCAGCCTGAGTTTTGGTACAAGAAATGGGATTCGAACCAGATCGGCTTTCATCAGGCCGAGGCCAACCCGTATTTGCAGCGCTACTGGCCGGAGCTGGCGATTGCACCGTCGGCACGCGTGCTGGTGCCGCTGTGCGGGAAAAGTCTGGATCTGCTCTGGCTTGCCGGGCAGGGACATCAGGTGCTTGGAGTGGAGCTAGCGGAAAAGGCTGTCGAGGAGTTTTTCAGCGATCATCGATTGCAGCCGCAGATCAGCGAGCAGGGCGCATTCAAGGTTTATCGCACTGTTGCGTTCGAATTGTGGTGTGGTGATTTTTTTGCGCTGACGGCAGAGGATGTTGCTGGTTGCACGGCGCTGTACGACCGCGCCGCGCTGATTGCCTTGCCGGACGCGATGCGCCAGCGCTATGCGGCGCATCTGCAGCACTTGCTGGCGCCGGAGATGAAAGGGCTGGTGATTACCCTGGATTACGATCAGACGCAGATTCCCGGGCCGCCGTTTGCGGTGAATGATGATGAGGCGCAGCGGCTGCTGGGCCAGGGTTGGCAGCTGGAGAAACTGGAAGAGCGGGATATTCTGGCTGAGAGCCCGAAGTTTCAGCAGGGCGGGGTTGAGTGGTTGGTGGAGCGGGTTTATCGGGTTTCTTCCAGATAGTTTTCTGTCAGCAGCTCCGGCGTCTTCGCGAGCAGGCTCGCTCCCACAGTGGGATGCATTCCAAAGGTGGGAGCGAGCCTGCTCGCGAATGGGGCTTTGCCGACAACGCATGATCTGGAGATACAAAAAAAGGCCCGCATCGCTGCGGGCCTTCTTTTTCACTTCGGTCAAATCAACCGCGACGACGCAGTGCGTCAATACGCTCTTCCAGCGGCGGGTGGCTCATGAACATGCGGGCGAAGCCCTGTTTGATGCCACCGTTGATGCCGAAGGCGTTCAGGGTATCGGGCATGTGCACCGGCAGGCCCTGTTCGGCACGCAGGCGTTGCAGAGCGCCAATCATCGCGCTGGTACCGGCCAGGCGGGCGCCGGCTTCGTCGGCACGGAATTCGCGCTTGCGCGAGAACCACATGACGATTGCGCTGGCGAGGATGCCCAGCACCAGTTCGGCGAAGATGGTCGCCACGTAGTAGGCGATGCCCTGGCCTTCTTCGTTCTTGAAGATGACCTTGTCGACGAAGTTACCGATGATCCGCGCGAAGAACATCACGAAGGTGTTCACCACGCCCTGGATCAACGCCAGCGTGACCATGTCGCCGTTGGCGACGTGACCGATTTCGTGGGCCAGTACGGCTTTCACTTCATCGGGCGAGAATCGCTCGAGCAGGCCTTGGCTGACCGCGACGAGCGCGTCGTTCTTGTTCCAGCCGGTAGCGAAAGCATTCGCTTCGTAGGCCGGGAAAATCCCGACTTCAGGCATCTTGATCCCGGCTTCCCGGGACAATTGCTCGACCGTTTGCAGCAGCCATTGCTCATGACGAGTGCGTGGCTGGCTGATGATTTGCGTACCGGTGCTCATCTTCGCCATCCACTTGGAGATGAACAGCGAGAACAGCGAGCCGGCGAAACCAAAGACCGCACAGAAGACCAGCAGCTGACTGAGGTCGAGGTCGACCCCGTTGGCCGCCATGAACCCGTTGAAGCCGAACAGGCTCAGGGTGATGCTGGCTATCAGCACGACCGCCAGGTTAGTGGCCAAAAACAGCAGGATGCGCATCATGGTTGTAGAACTCTCCTCAAGCTAAAGATGTAGCGTACTGCGGGGTATATAAGGTGCGGCACCGGGCTATTCAACCGAGTGACTATTTCAAACTGTGTCCTACAGCGGTTTCCTGAGCAAAAAGAAAATTCCCACCCTCGATTCCAACACGGATGACACAGCCTTTCGCCCCGCCGCCATTAGGTCAGATACGTCTGTACGGCTCGCATCGCAAGTGTAGAAGGGCTGCAAAGGCGCGGAACAAAGATGTGTTGCTGAATCAGACAGTGCGCAACAGCCAATCCGTTGCGCACTGCTGGCCCATTACTGGCGGTAGGACTTGAGGAAGTTGCCGATGCGGCCGATGGCCATTTCCAGATCATCGACGCGCGGCAGGGTGACCACGCGGAAGTGATCCGGCCACGGCCAGTTGAACGCCGTGCCCTGCACAACCAGCAGCTTCTCGGAAAGCAGCAGATCAAGCACGAACTTCTCGTCGTTGTGGATCGGGCAGACCTTCGGGTCGATTTTCGGGAACGCGTACAACGCGCCCATCGGCTTCACGCAGCTGACGCCGGGAATATCGTTAAGCAACTCCCAGGTGCGGTTACGCTGCTCCAGCAGGCGACCCTGCGGCAGCACCAGATCGTTGATGCTCTGGTAGCCCCCCAGCGCGGTCTGGATCGCGTGCTGGCTCGGCACGTTGGCGCACAGGCGCATGTTGGCCAGCATGTCGATGCCTTCGATGTAACTCTGCGCGTTGTGTTTCGGCCCGGAAATGGCAATCCAGCCGGAGCGGAAACCGGCCACGCGGTAGGATTTCGACAGGCCGTTGAAGGTCAGGCAGAGCAGGTCCGGGGCCAGCGAAGCGGTGCAGATGTGCACGGCGTCGTCATAGAGAATCTTGTCGTAGATCTCATCGGAGAACACCACCAGATTATGCGCCCGGGCGATTTCCAGCATGCCCAGCAACACTTCCTTCGAGTAAACCGCACCGGTCGGGTTGTTCGGGTTGATGATCACCATGGCCTTGGTGTTCGGGGTGATCTTGGCCTTGATGTCGGCCAGATCCGGGAACCAGTCGGCGCCTTCGTCGCACAGATAATGCACAGCGTTACCGCCAGCGAGGCTGACGGCAGCGGTCCACAGCGGATAGTCCGGGGCTGGCACCAGCACTTCGTCGCCGTTGTTGAGCAGCGCCTGCAGCGACATCACGATAAGCTCGGACACACCGTTGCCCAGGTAGATGTCTTCGATGCCGACACCTTCAACCTGCTTCTGCTGGTAGTACTGCATCACCGCCTTGCGCGCGCTGAACAGGCCTTTGGAATCGCTGTAGCCCTGCGCGGTCGGCAGGTTGCGGATCACGTCCTGGAGGATTTCGTCCGGCGCTTCGAAACCAAACGGCGCCGGGTTGCCGATGTTCAGCTTGAGGATGCGCTGGCCTTCCTCTTCCAGTCGTTTGGCGTGCTTGAGCACCGGGCCGCGAATGTCGTAGCAGACGTTGGCGAGCTTGTTCGATTTGCTGAACTGCATGGCGATGTGATCCCGAAAATGAACGATCCAGGCGGCAAATGGACAACCGTACTGGGATTGCTGCGTCTTCGCACAGGCGGAGGTCTGGCGCTTTTGCGCTCAGAATCCGTTTGAATGCGCCCGGTCTGGCTGCCAGACTGGCGCGTGACGAGGCGCAATCATACGTGCCGCCCGATCCGTGGAAAAGGTACAGATCGGGCTTTTTCAGCCGCTGAGGTGTGATGATGGAAAAGTTGCAGAAAACCCTGGAAGAATGGCGTGCCATGCTCGACCCCGAGCAGTACAACGTCTGCCGTCTGAGTGCCACCGAGCGTCCCTTCTCGGGCAAATACAACGACACCAAAACCGACGGTGTCTACCACTGTGTGTGCTGCAACGAGCCTTTGTTCGATTCGAAGACCAAATTCGACTCCGGCTGCGGCTGGCCGAGCTTTTACGCGCCGATCGGCGATAGCGCGATGGCTGAGATCCGCGACACCAGCCACGGCATGATTCGCACCGAAGTGAAATGCGCGCGCTGCGATGCGCATCTGGGGCACGTATTCCCGGATGGCCCGCCACCGACCGGCCTGCGTTATTGCATCAACTCGGTGTGCCTGAATCTCGAGCCGCGCGAATAACCGAAACAGGCGACATTGCGTCGCCTTTTTATCGAGCAATTAGATTGCACGCAATTCAATTGCTCGTTATGTTTGCGCCTTCCTCACCATTGCGGAGCCGACCCATGAGCAACAACCTGCTGAATATTCCGTGCACCACCATCAAGGGTGAGCAAAAGACCTTGGCCGATTTCGCCGGTAAAGCGGTGCTGGTGGTCAATACCGCGAGCAAGTGTGGCTTCACTCCGCAATACAAGGGCCTCGAAGAACTCTGGCAGACCTACAAGGACCAGGGGCTGGTGGTGTTGGGTTTCCCCTGCAACCAGTTCGGCAAGCAGGAGCCGGGCAATGAGGGCGCCATCAGCGAATTCTGCGAACTGAATTTCGGCGTCAGCTTCCCGCTGTTCAAGAAGATCGACGTCAACGGCGCCGATGCCCATCCGCTGTTCGTGCAGTTGAAGAAGCGCGCCCCGGGCCTGCTCGGCTCGCAGGGCATCAAGTGGAATTTCACCAAGTTCCTGATCGGCAAGGATGGCCAGTTGGTCAAGCGTTTCGCCCCGACGACCAAGCCGCAAGACCTGAGCGGCGAGATCGAAGCTCTGCTGAAATGAGCCTGGCGGTTGATTCGCTGAAGCTCGACAGCCAGTTGTGCTTCAAGCTGTACGCGGCCTCGCGGGCGGTGATTCGCGCCTACAAGCCGATGCTCGATCAGTTGGGTCTGACCTACCCGCAGTACCTGGCGATGCTGGTGCTGTGGGAATGGCAGGATGCTGCGCCGGAGCAACCGACGGTCAAGGCCTTGGGCGAACGTCTGGCGCTGGACTCGGGGACGTTGACGCCATTGCTCAAGCGTTTGGAGCAGATCAATCTGGTCCAGCGTCGGCGCTCGGCACGTGATGAACGCGAAGTGCATTTGAGCCTGACCCCTGCCGGAGCAGCATTGCGCGAGCAGGTCGGTCCGCTGAAAGCGCGCCTGCTCTGCGACAGTGGCGTTGATCTGGACCGGCTCAACGACTTGCGCGCCGGCCTCGATCATTTGCTCGGGCAAATCAAAGCGCTGGCGTAGTCGGCATCCACTGATCGAGCAGCGCGGCGAGTTCTTCGCGGCGAAACGGTTTGGCCAGATAGTCGCTCATGCCCGCCGCGCGGCAGCGTTCGCGTTCCTCAGACATGGCATTGGCGGTCAGCGCGACAATCGGCAGATTCGGCCAGCGCCCGCTCTGGCGAATCTGCCGACTGGCTTCATAGCCATCCATCACCGGCATGTTGCAGTCCATCAGCACCAGATCGAAATCGGCAAACTCCAGCTGATCCAGCGCCTCGGCGCCATGCCCCGCCACCACCACATCGCAGCCAAGCTTGCCAAGCATGCCTTTTGCCACCAGTTGATTGACCGGGTTGTCCTCGACCAGCAGCACCTTGCCCCGACGCGCGGACGGCGAGGCGTCCGCTTGCGCTTCGGTGAGGGCGGCGACCTCCGGTTGCAGAATCCGTCGCAGATGCTGGTACAGCGCGTTGCGCGCCAGCGGCCGGGCCTGCTGCTGCAAGGGGGCGAGGGCGGTGGCTTCTTCGCTGGGCAGAAAACTGCCATAAGCAGTCACCAGCAGAATCGGTGCGGTGATGCTCGGGCGCAAACCGAACAGGCATTCCGGACAATCGGTGATCAGCACATCCGGATTCAGGCCCAGCAGCGAATCATCAATGGTGCGCTGCGTGTATTCCAGGCCCCACACCGGCAACAGGCTTTTCAGCAATTCCGCCAAGCCACTGCTGGCAGCGGTGATGGCGAGAACCTTGCCGCGTAACGGTATCGGCGGCAGCGCGCGGGTGTGAGAGGGCAGTGGCAGTTCGGCGCAGAACTGGCTGCCGAAGCCGCTTTCGGAACTGATGGTCAGTCGACCCTGCATCGCCTCGCACAGGTTGTACGTCAGCGCCAGCCCCAGCCCGGTGCCGCCGTACTGACGGGTGATACCGGCGCCGGCCTGGGTGAACGGCTGGAAGATTTTCACCTGCGCTTCCTGGGCGATGCCGATGCCGGTGTCGCAGACTTCGATGCGCACGCCACCCTTGTGTGCCGACAGGCGCACATCGACCCGACCGAAGCGGGTGAATTTCAGCGCGTTGGACAGCAGGTTGCTGACGATCTGCCGCACCCGGGTCGGGTCGCCCAGCACCAGCGCCGGGAAGTGCGGCTCGATCAGGCAGGTCAGCTCTACGCTCGGCGCGGCGTTCTGCGAGAGCAGGTTGGCGGTGTCTTCGATCAGCGAGCCGAGGTCGAACGGGATGTTTTCCAGCTCCAGTTGCCCGGCGTCGAATTTCGACAGGTCGAGAATATCGTTGAGCAGTTCCACCAGCACCTTGCCCGAGTCGTGGGCGATCGACAGTTGTTGCTGCTGCTCGGCGTTGAGCGGGCCGTCCAGTGACAGTGCGATCATCCCCAGCAAACCGTTGAGCGGTGTGCGGATTTCATGGCTCATATTGGCCAGAAACGCCGAACGCGCTTCGGCCATGTCCAGCGCTGTGCGGCGTGCTACTTCCAGTTCTTCGTTTGATTGACTGAGGCGGGCGTTGATTGCCTTGAGTTCGGCGGTGCGCGCCGAGACGATATCTTCCAGTTGCGCGAGGTATTCGGTCAGGCGGTTTTCCGCGGTGCGCCGTTGCTGGATTTCGGTGGCGATGTTCTCGAACTGCTGATTGGCGACCTTGACCAGCACGCCGATCTCATCGTTGCCGTGGCCGGCCGGGCACTCGAGCGTGGTCGGCTCGGCGCTGCGCGGGTCGCGGCCGCTGAGCTCACGGATGACCCGCACCAGTGGCTTGGTCAGCATCACGTAGAACAGCGCCAGGAGGATCCCGGTCAGCAGCAGGCTGCGGGCGAAACCGTTGAGCAGGGTGACTTCCGCGCGGCGCAAGAAGCGGCTGCCAAAGGCGTAAGTGTCGACTTCCAGTTTGAGGACGCCGAGGGATTCGTTGGGCAAATGGTCGAGGTACAGGCGATCTTCGAAATGACGCTTGGCGCCGAACAGGAAGTCGCTGATCAGCCGATAGCTGCTCTGCAGTTCCGGGCGTTTGACGTTGGCCAGGACGGTCTCGTTGTTGTCGATCAGTTGCGCGGCGATGATCGCCGGCGAGCGCAGCAGGCCGAGGGTGAGCTCCTGCGCCAGTTCGGCATCGATGTTGTAGGCGATGCGCGAGGCCGGATTGTGGCTGATTTCCAGCAGTGCGAGGATTTCCCGGTTGATGGAAGCGTCTTCGCTGGCATAATCGATGCCGATCTGCAGCAGACTGAGCAGGGTGCCCAGAATGAACCCGACCAGCACGGTAAGCCTGGCTTGCTTGTAAGACAGCCGGTGGGTGAATTTGATATCCATGGGTTGTTGAACCACTTCCGTTTCCCTTCGCTGCTCAAGCATAGTCGATCATGCAGGGATACCGAGGTTCCCGAATCGCCTTGTAACAAGGCTTGCTGAGGCGATTTTATCTGTGTGTCGTCGCTGGATCGTCATCATCACTGTGAAAGTGCCCGAGGAGAAGACGTGGATTCCCGATTGAATGCTTTTCTTGAACGCGCCGAGTCGGTTCTGGCGCGAATCGAACCACTGTTGCCGGCACCGCGCCCCGTTATTGACTGGAACACATGCCTGGCAGCGCGCTGGCAGCGTGACGGTCGCAGCGGCTACCTGTTGCCGCTGGAAGTCAGCCTCGACATGCGTCTGTCCGACCTGATCGGCGTCGACCGGCAGTTGGAGCAGTTGGGGCGCAACACACAACAATTTCTTGATGGCATGCCGGCCAACCACGCCTTGCTCTGGGGCTCGCGCGGTACCGGCAAGTCTTCGCTGGTGCGTGCGTTGCTGGCTGAGCACGCCGCTGCCGGCCTGCGTCTGATCGAGATCGAACGCGATCACTTGGCTGACCTGCCACGGGTGGTCGAGCAAGTCGCCAAATTGCCGCAACGTTTCGTGCTGTTCTGCGATGACCTGTCGTTCGAATCCGGCGAAGGCGACTACCGCGTGCTGAAAAGCGTGCTCGACGGTTCGCTCGAGCAGGCACCCGACAACGTCTTGCTGTACGCCACTTCCAACCGACGCCACCTGGTGCCGGAAAAGGAAAGCGACAACGAAAACTGGAAGCGCGTCGACGGCGAACTGCACCCGAGCGAAGCGGTGGAAGACAAGATCGCCCTGTCTGATCGTTTCGGTCTGTGGCTGTCGTTCTACCCGTTTACCCAGGAACATTTTCTCAACGTCGTCGAGCACTGGATCGGCCAGTTCGCCGCCAAGGCCGGCCTGAGCTGGCAGCGCGACGAAGCACTGGACATCCTCGCCGTGCGCTGGGCCACCGGCCGCGGTAATCGCAACGGACGTTGCGCGTATCAATTCGCCCGCTACTGGGTGGGACTGAAATTGCTGGAGCACAAGGCATGATTGATTTGCAACAAAGCGGCCAGGGCCTCGAAGGCTACGGTATGTTGGCCGCGCAACTGGAATCGCTACTGGCGGACGAACGCGACTTCATCGCCAATGCCGCGCAGTTTTCCGCATTCCTGTTCAACCAGCTCGATGATCTGAACTGGGCCGGTTTCTACCTCAATCGCAACGAAGAGCTGGTGCTCGGCCCGTTTCAGGGTCAGATCGCTTGCGTGCGCATCCCGTTCGGGCGCGGTGTTTGCGGCGCTGCCGCTGCCAGCCTGCAAACCCAGCGCGTCGAGGATGTACATGCCTTCCCGGGCCACATCGCCTGCGACAGCGCGTCCAACAGCGAACTGGTAGTGCCCTTGGTCAAGGACGGACGCCTGATCGGTGTGCTCGACCTCGACAGCCCGAAGCTGGCGCGTTTCGGCGCCGAGGATCAGTCCGGCATCGAGCAACTGGCGGCGATTTTCCTGCGCCTGACCGACTGCTGATCAACCGCTGAGGCCAGCCTTGTGCAGCAGGCTGGCCGTATCCACGCTGTCGATTTGCGCGGGATCAAGAAACCGCGTCGCGTACTGCATGTACACACCCTCATTGATGAACAGGCCGAACAGCGGCGCATCGATGTGCGCTTCACGGCACATGGTCGCCATGATCCCCAGCGCCTCGCTCAACGACTTGGCTTTCTTGTAAGGGCGATCGGCGGCGGTCAGCGCTTCGAAAATATCGGCAATCGCCATCATCCTCGCCGGCAGGCTCATTTCCTCGCGCTTCAGCCGTTTCGGATACCCGGTGCCGTCCATTTTTTCATGATGGCCGCCGGCGATCTCGGCAATGCTGTCCAAGTGACCGGGGAAGGGCAGGTGGCTGAGCATCATGATCGTCTGCACCATGTGATGGTTGATGATGTAGCGCTCTTCGCGGGTCAGCGTGCCACGGGCGATCTTCAGGTTGTACAGCTCGCCGCGGTTGTACTTGTACTCGGGTACATCGAGTTTGAAGCCCCAAGGGTTGTCCTCGGGGATCAGCTCGTTCTTGTCGCGTTCGATCAGATGCTCGGGTTTGTCGGCCAGCAGTGTTTCACTGACGGGCAGTGTCGGCGCCGATGTTTTTGCCTGGCGGCGGTTTTCTTCCCAGGACACACCGAGGCGATCATCAAGTGTGCGCAGCCATCTGCGTTGCGCGACTTGCTCGAGGCGCAGCAGATCGGCCTCGGCCATGGCCTCGCCACCGAGATTGCAGCGGGCGACAAAGGCGAAGTCGTCGTCGAGCATCAGCAACTCACTATCACGGGCGCGGGCCAGCGCCGCTTCGTCTCCACCGCTTGCCAGCGTCTGCCAGTAGTTGATCCACACGTCACGCTTGAGCACCTCGAAGCGGGTGCGGATTTCGTGGATGCGGTCGTTGATGGTCTCGAGCTTGGTGGCTTTGTCGACCACGTATTCCGGCGTCGTGACCTTGCCGCAATCGTGCAGCCACGCTGCGATGTGCAACGCCTCCCATTCATCCTCGCTCGGCTGGTAGCCGCTGAACGCCGGGTCCTGGCTTGCCGCAGCGGCCTGGGCGAGCATCAGCGTCAATTCCGGAACCCGCTGGCAGTGGCCACCGGTGTAGGGGCTCTTGGCATCGATCGCGCTGGCGAGCAGTTGGATGAAGGCATCGAGCAGTTGTTTCTGCCGCGCTTGCAGACGCTGACTTTCGATGCTCACCGCCGCCGCGCCGGACACCGCCTGCAAGAAGGCGATACGGTCGGGGCGTAGCTTTTCCAGGTCGCCCGGCGCGCCGCTGTCATTGACCAGCAGAATCAGCAGGCCGATGGTTTCATCGTGCTGGTTGTGCAGGCGGATGCCGATCAGGTGAATGCGCGGTGATTCCATGGCCAGGAGGATTTTCTGCAAGTCGCCGGCCTGATCGAAGCCCAGATGGCTGACGGTATTGTTGGCGCTGGCCAGTTGCTCGAACCACGCCGGGCCAGTGTTTTTATGCAGCTCGCGTCCCTCAATGTCGAACGCCTCCAGCTTCTGCGGCACGCCATCAATCACCAGTCCATAGGGTTCCATGCGCGCGCCGTCGGCTTCGCGCAGGTAGATCAGACCGGCCTGCGCCTGAGCGATCTGCACGGTTTCGAACAGCACGCGTTCGAGTAGCGGGGCAAAACGGGTTTCGGCGCAAAGGCTGTCGGTGATGCGGAAGAAACTGCCGAGGGTTTCTTTCATCCGCGCCATCGACAGGCTCAATTGATCGACTTCCAGTACGGGCGAGCGGCGCGCCAGCGGAGAACTGAAGTCGAAGCTGCGGATCGCGTCGGCTTCCTTGACCAGGGCATGCAGCGGCTTGACCAGAATCCGCGAAATCACCCAGCCCAATGGCAGGCACAGCAACAGGATGGCGAGGGTGATCAGCGCGCCTTGCCAGCGCATCCGGAACGCATCCACCAGCAATTCGTCTTCCGGCACCAGCAGCGCCAGTTGCAAACCTTTCGGCCCGCCTTCCTCGATGCTGGTGCGCGCGACGATCCATTGCCGGTCGTTTACTTGCAGACGCTTGCCGATAGTGTCGGAGCTGAGCAGCGCGTTCAGTTCAGGGCTGAGATCGGCCGCTCTGGCCAGACGCGCAGTGCGGTCATCGACGATCAGGCGATGGCTGTCGTGATAGGCCACGGCGTTGCCATCGGTGTCGTACAGCGCGATCTCTGTCGAAGGCGTGACCCGGTGCTTGCCCAGGGCGGTCGACAGCGAAGCGAGGGTCAGATCGGCGCCAATCACCGCGTTCTCGCCGCTGCGCCGGGCCAGCGTGGTGCCGACATTGTGGGTCGAGAAAAATACATAGGGCTCGGTGGTGATTTGCCCGGCCTGTTGCAGGGCGTCGCTGAACCAGGTCCGGCTGCGCGGATCGTAAGGCTCGTCTGGATGATCGCGGCGGCTGAGCGGCGTCAGGGCCTGATCAAAGAACAGTGATTGCGAGCGTACAGTGCCTTGCGGCTCGTGCTCGATGCTCCAGACCTGATAGGCCGCCGCTTCCGGCGCCTGAAGCTGTGCCTTCAGAGCCGGAGTGCGCAGCGCGCGCACCATGAAGAAATCGCCATTGGCGTAACCCAGATACAACGACGCCAGCGCCGGGTTATCGGTGAGCGACTGGCTGAAGGGTTTGAGCAACGGCAGGCGTTGTTGCAGATCGCTCGCCTGGGCCGCCGGGGTGTCCGCCAGCAGGCTCAGCAGGTTGCGGATCGGCTGATAGGTTGCCTGCAGATCGAGGCGTACATCCTGCTCGATGCGGTCAAACAGCTTTTCGCTGCTCGACAGGATGATCTGCGTGGTCTGGTGGTAATTGAAAAGGCCCAGCACCACGCCCGTGAGCAATAAAAGAAAGGTGAACATGACGCTGATGTGCACGTGCAGCGGCAACCGGCGTTGCTCGGGGCGCAGTGGGCTGTGCATTGCTGGCTCTCCATGAATGTTTAACTCACTGCTCAGCGTCCAAGCATAGTTAAGACTCGCTGACTGTGCCTTGATCGGCCAGGGTCAATTGCTGCTGCAGGGCCTGCGCCAGTTCGAGCATCGCCTGGCTGGTTGCCGCCCAGCGACGGGCAATCTCCTGTGGCGCGAGCGCTTGCTCGCAAGCGGTCTCAAGCTCATCACAACATTCAATCAGCCGCGAGGCCTGCGCGATGCGTGCTGCGCCCTTGATCTTGTGCGCAACCACCGCCAGCGCTTCGCGATCATCCTCGGGTGACAGCCTGAGTAGTTCCTCGCGGTCGAGGCGGCTGCTCTTGAGGAGCTCCACCAGCATGCGTCGGGTTTGCCCGGGGTTGTTGCCGGTCAGCAAGCTCAGACTTTGCAGGTCGAACACCGAGGCCGGTGATGCCGGCGTGATGCCGTCGATCCACTGTCCGAGCAGGGTCAGACTCAACGGTTTGAACAGGCAGTCGTCCATGCCGGCGAGCTTGCAGCGCTGGACTTCTTCCGGCTGGGCATTGGCGGTGAAACCCAGCACGGTGCACGGCGGGCGATGGTTTTGCAGTTCAAGCTGGCGAATCCCACGGGTCATCTCGTAGCCGTTCATCAAGGGCATGTTGCAGTCGACGATCACCAGATCGAAATGATCGGCCTTCCACCGTTCGAGGCCGCTGCAGCCATCTTCGGCAATGCTGAAGCGATGACCGAGAAATTCCAGTTGCTGACACATGAGCAGACGGTTGGCCGGATGGTCGTCGACAACCAGGACATGTAACGGCGTTGTCGCAGGCTTGATCAACGGTTCGCTTTTCGGCGGATTCGCCTTTGCCGGCAGGCTGTCCAGCGGCAGCGATATGCACACCTGAGTGCCGATGCCGGGCTGGCTGCTCAACTGCAGTTGTCCGCCCATCATTTCGCACAGGTTGCGACTGATGACCAGCCCCAGTCCGGCGCCGTTTTTTGCCTGCCGACTGCCGTTTTCCGCCTGCGAGAATGGCTCGAACAAGCGCTGTTGATCTTCGGCGCTGATGCCTGAGCCGCTGTCCTGCACGGTCAGCTGCATCAATGTTCGACCAGCAGCGTCTGCCGGGATCAGGTCGAGGGTGATCCGCACGTGGCCGCTTTCGGTGAACTTGATAGCGTTGCTGACCAGGTTGGACAGCACCTGCTTGAAGCGTAGCGGATCCAGATGTACATCCACAGCCGGGTGCGGTGGGTTGAAGACGACTTGCAAGGCAAGGTTTTTCTGCCGCGCGAGGCCGTCGAAGATGCGTGCAACGGAGGTCACTGTGTCGACCAGATTGATCCACTCCGGGGACAGGCTCAGACGTCCCGACTCAATGCGGGCAATGTCGAGGATATCGCCGATCAGCCCGAGCAGATCCTTGGCCGAATGGTAGGCCGTGTCGATCGATGCGCGATCGGGGTGTTGCGGATCGATGCGTCGCAGGGTCAGTTCGAGCATGCCGATTACGGCGTTCATCGGCGTACGGATCTCATGGCTCATGGTTGCCAGGAAGGTACTTTTGGCCCGGTTCGCCTCGTCCGCCTGCTCTTTGGCTGCACGCAGTTTTTCAAACAATTGGCGGCGTTCACTGATGTCTATCCAGCCGCCGATAATCCCTTGAACGTCACCGCTGGAGTCGCGGTAGGGAAGAATCCAGTGGTAAATCGTCAAACGGCGGTTGCCGATGTGCAGGGGCCGGTCGAGTATCAACGGAATGCCTTCGGCAATGACTCTCTGGTAATCGGCCTGGAATGCCTCGGCCTCGCATGCGTTGCTCAGGGTGCCCTGCATCACGCCTTTGCCGATGATGTCCTCGCGTCTGGCGTTGAACGCTTCGAGATAACTGTCGTTGCAACTTTGCAGCAGACCCTGGCGATCTCGCACGTAGATCGGGTGCGGCGTGCCGTTGACCAGCGAGCGCATGAACTCCAGTTGATCGTTCAGTGCACGTTCGGCAGCCTGGCGTTGTTTGATCTGGTGGCGCATGTAGGCGTTCCAGGTCAACAACAGCAGCAGGATCAGGCCGGCGGCTGCGACCACTTGGTAGAACAGGCGCTGGTAGTTTTGCCAGATGTTCTGTGATGCCGTGGAGTAACCGCGCCAGCGGCCGTTGATCACGCCGAGCTCCTCGGGAGCGATGCTCAGCAGCGCCTTGTTGATGATCGAGGCCAGTTCGGTGTTGTCACGTGCGGTCGCCAGCGAGAAGGCTGCCTGACTGGTGCCGATCGTGGTGGTGATTTGCAATGGCCGATCGAATATGCGCGATGAGATGAAGTAGTTGGCGATCACCAGCGAGTTCACCGCACCGTCGACATGGTTGTCGGCCAGCATCGACACGGCGCTGAACGTGTCGGGGGTTTCGATCAGTTCGATGCCCGGAAAATTCTCATGCAAGTAGGCGACCAGCGGATTGCCTTGGGCGATCGCCAGACGCTTGCCTTTGAGTTGGCCCAGATTGGTCGGGCTGTCGGCGCTTTTGCGGGTCAGCAGCACGTAGGAATTTTCCAGATACGGGCGACTGAAGCTCAGGTTTTTTTCACGTTCGGCGCTGGGCAGCAGGGCGGCAATCAGATCGGCCTTGTGATTGTCGATCTGCCTGATCATTTCCGCATCGTTGCGGCTGCGCTGAACCTCGAAACGCAGGCCGGTACGCAAGCGGATCAGCTCGAGCAGGTCGGCGCTGATGCCGCGGAAATTGCCGGCGCTGTCGAAGAAGGTCAACGGTGCGTAAGCTTCATTGACCACCACGCTGACGACGGGGTGCTGCTTGAGCCACTTTTCCTCACGATCAGTCAGCTGCAGTTTTCTGTCAGTGAGCAGCAGGTCGCTGCCGGCGCTCCAGCGCTTGGCGATGTCGTCGCGCTGACTGCTCGGGATCGCCGCGAGCACCGTGTCGATGATGCCCAGCAGCTGCGGATTGCTGCGCCGCACGGCGAAGCTGAAGCCATGGGCTTCCTGCTTGCCGAAGTTGGCCATACGGACATTGTTGAGATAGCCCTTGTTGATCATGTAATGGGTGGAGAGGGTGTCGCCGAGAAACACATCGGCCTGGTCGAAGGCCACCGCGTTGATTGCGTTCTGGTAGGACGGATAGCAAGTGATCAGCGCTTTGGGATACAGCGCTTTGATCTCGGGCACCGGCAGATAGTGATACACCATGCTCAGGCGCAGGCCGGCGAGGCCTTCGGTCAGCGAGCGGGTTTCGTCCTCGCGGGTTACCAGTACCGGCTGATCGACCGCATAGGGTCTGGAAAGCGCGAGGTTGGCATTGCCTGCTTCGTAGCCGTTGGCTGTGCCAAGCAGGTCGATCTGGCCATCGATCAAGGCGCGAATTGCAGCCTCGCGCGAGGGAAAGCGTTGCACGCGAATCGGCAAACCGGTGGCCTGACC
Organism: Pseudomonas sp. RG1; assembly: GCF_025910115.1. Lineage (NCBI taxonomy): Bacteria > Pseudomonadati > Pseudomonadota > Gammaproteobacteria > Pseudomonadales > Pseudomonadaceae > Pseudomonas > Pseudomonas sp. RG1. The sequence continues at coordinate 71,692 of NZ_JAPCIK010000040.1, read as the reverse complement.
GAGAATCCCTGCGTAATCGGCGGTCAGTCCCTCGTAGTCCTGGCCACTGACGGTCATGTCGAATGGCGGGTAATCAGGTGCGGAGGTACCCAGTTTCAGTTCGCTGCGAGTCTGCAGCCATTGCCGTTGTGACGGCTGCAGGACAGTTTGCACGGCCTCGGTGGCCGAGCGGCTGAGCAATGCATAGTCCGGTGAAGCGCTTGGCGCGGCGAGGGCATTGGCGCTCAGGTACAGAACAGCGCTCAAGGCAATCAGGTAGTCCTTTACACGGCTGGGCATGCGGAGTCTCACACGAGTGCGTTACGTTTGGCCATCTCGATAAGTTCTACAAGGGATCTGGCTTTGAGTTTTTGCATCAGACGCTTTTTATAAGTGCTGACGGTCTTGTTGCTCAGAAACATGCCCTTGGCTATTTCCTTGTTGGTACGTCCCTGAGCAAATAACTGCAATACCATCAGTTCGCGGTCATTGACGGATTTGAACAGTTCAAGTTCAGCGTATCGAGTGTCGTCGGCGCGCACCGGATTAAGCGCTTGACTGGGGAAATAGTTATAACCGGAAAGTACCGCTTTGATTGCGCTGACCAATTCGCTCAAGTCTTCCTGCTTGCAGACATATCCCGATGCGCCGGATTGCATGCAACGAATGCCGAACAGCGTAGGACACTGCGCCGTCAGAATCAGAATCTTGAAATTCGAACCCATGGTGTTGAAGCGGGCCAGCACTTCGAGGCCGTCCAGCTTGGGGATGCTGATATCGAGAATGACCAGGTCGGGCATGCATTCACGGACCATCTGCATGGCATCGACACCGTTATCGGTCTCGCCGACGACCTTGTAGCCTTCATGTTCCAGGAGCATTCGCACGGCGAGGCGGATGACCGGATGATCGTCCACAATAAAAACGGAGTTCATAAATAGAGTCCCATGCAAGCATGAATAAAGCGCGCACCTTAGCTCAGATGCATGAGCACTCGCATGGACTGGTAGTGTCGCGACTACGTTATCGGATTAATCCTACGCGTAATGAGGAAAGAGACTACGTTGAAATTAGGTTCGGCGTAAGGAAGGGCGAGCAATCAATTGGCCGAAGATTGAAATGATCCGAAGGCCAATATTGATATTCAATTATTTGTCGATGTTTAAAGTTGCGTTTAATCAGCGGTGTTTATTTGATCGGGTTAATGGGTCAAGCGTAGTTGAATCTCACTCGGTGCACAGGGGCATTCAGCGAAACTCTCATGGTGGTCAGCCGGTCAGGTGACCGGCCGACCACCATCAGACTCAGTGACTTGAACGCCCGGTCATTTCCAGTGCCATGTCACTGGCGTAACTGTCGGTCATGCCGGCGATGAAATCGATCATGCGCAGAAACGAACTGTGCAACGAACCCTGCGGATCCGGCGCATTGTTGCCAAGCAAATCGAGGATGCGCCGGCTCTTGAACGACGGCGTGCGACCGTTGTGCTGCTCCAGCGCGGCGCCGCAGAACGAATTGAGCAGGATCTCCAGCGTCGTGTACGCGCCGATCTCATGCAGGGTCTTGCGTTTGTCCTGAAAGATTTTCTTGCGCGCGATGTCCTTGGCGTTCAACACGCAGCGCTTCGCCGGCCCGTGCATGTGTTCGACCAGATCGCCGGGCAGCGTGCCGGCGAGCAGAGCATCCTGCTGTTCGACAAATGCCCGCGCCGCCGCGTTGGTCAGGTGCTCGATGGCCTTGCCGCGCAGGATCGCCAGTTTACGCCGCCGGGAATCCTGCGGGCCGAGCTGGCGATAGGTTTCCGGCAAGTCGTCACCGACGAGACCGAGCAGCAGTGACTCGACTTCGGCGTATTCGAGCAACTCCATTTCCAGACCGTCTTCGAGATCGATCAGCGCATAGCAGATGTCATCAGCGGCTTCCATCAGGTAGACCAATGGATGGCGTGCCCAGCGCTGGTCTTCGATTTGCGGCAGACCGAGTTTGTGCGCGATCTGTTCGAGCAATGGCAGCTCGCTCTGATAGCAGCCGAATTTGTGTTTCTTGTAGCCGAGGGAGTCGGCGTGGCGCGCGGTCCATGGGTATTTCAGATAGGTGCCCAGCGTCGCGTAGGTCAGGCGCGTGCCGCCGTCGAACTGGTGATATTCCAGCTGCGTCAGCACGCGAAAGCCTTGAGCATTGCCTTCGAAATTGAGGAAATCACCACGCTCGGCCTCGCTCATGCCGTCCAGCCAGCCACGCCCGGCGGCTTGTTGAAACCAGTGGCGAATCGCGTCTTCGCCGGAATGGCCGAACGGCGGATTGCCGATGTCATGCGCCAGGCAAGCCGATTGCACGACCATGCCGAGGTCGGCCGGGTCGCACCAGTCTGGCAGCGCGCTGCGCAAGGTTTCACCGACACGCATGCCCAGCGAACGGCCGACGCAGCTGACTTCCAGCGAGTGGGTCAGGCGGGTATGAATGTGATCGTTGCTGGTGACCGGGTGCACTTGGGTCTTGCGCCCGAGGCGGCGGAAGGCACCGGAGAAAATGATGCGGTCATGGTCTTTGTGAAAAGGGCTGCGGCCGAGTTCTTGCGGGCTGTGCAGCGGCTTGCCGAGGCGTTCGCGGTTGAGCAGGGTTGGCCAATCCAAGGCTGATTCTCTCCGTCTGGTAACTGATCGCCCTAGCTTCCCGGTTCGGCCCTGTGCCTGCAAGCAGAACTACAGGCCTGCTGCGTCGATATCGATCAACAGCAAGCGTTCACCGTTATCGAAAAACTGTCCGGCAGTCAGGCAATACTGGTTGCTGGTGGCATCGCGATAGGTGTTCGACAGGGTCAGGCGGCGTTCTTCCCAGCCTTCGGCCAGCAGATGATAGAAATACGGTCGCCACGACCAGTTGTGCCCCAGATAGCGGTCATCGGCAAACCAGCCGTCATGGCGCCATTCGAGGTTGGGCGTCAGTTGCGTGCCGTGGCGATCGCACTGATAAAAGCGCAGCAGCCAGGGAAACGCCTGCAATTGCGGCAACGCACTGAGCGGGGCGCGGGCCTGCGCCCATTGCTGCAGAATCGCCATCAGTTCGCTGAGCTGCTGACGCATCTGCATCAGCCTTCCGCGCTCGCTGAGTTTCTGTTTTACGTAGCGCTGCCTGAGTTGGGCGAAATGCGCGACGAAAGCATCCGTAGCGAAGAAGTCTTCCTGCGCCCGGGCGAAAAGAAAACCTTGTACGTAGCGCGAGCCGCACTCCAGGGCGAAATTCAGCTGTGCTTCGGTTTCGACGCCTTCAGCGATGATCCAGCAGCCGGTTTTTTCGGCCATCTGCGCAAGTGCTTTGACCACGTCACTGCTCGGTCCGCCGAGGGCCGCAGCCTGAAACAGGCGCATGTCGAGCTTGAGAATGTCCGGTTGCAGGGCCAATACCCGATCCAGCTGCGAATAGCCGGCGCCAAAATCATCGATGGCGATTCTCGCCCCTGCGTTACGGTAGCGCCCGACCACGTGGGCCAGGCGTTCGCTGTTACCGCCCAGTTCGGTGATTTCGAAAACGATGCGCTGCGGATCAACCTGGTGTCGCGCCAATTGCTTGAGGCTTGGCAGCGCTTGATCGGCGCGCAGGCGACTGATCCAGCGTGGCGACATGTTCAGGCTGAGGAACCACTCCGCCGGCGCTTCATGCAGGCGGCTGAGGGCGTGGTCACGGATCTGCCGATCGAGACGGCGCAAGGCAGTGGCCGGTGTCCGTGGGTCGGCGAACAACGGTCCGACCGAGGTCAGTTGACCATCGCTCTGGCGCAAGCGACCGAGTGCTTCGACACCAGCGATGCGGCCGGTGGCGGTATCGATGAAAGGCTGAAAACAGGCGAGCGGTTGCCCGTCGATCACGGCAAGTCCTTAATCTTGTTTTTGGTTTGGCCGCGCTTGCCGGATAGGCACGCGGGATGGAATCTCCCGATAAGGAGATTCATCCCGGCGCTATTGCAAGAATGTAGCCAGATGGGCGCTTCAGCGTTTGCCCGAGCTGTGCATGACCAGTCTGATCAGCGGCCCAAGCGTCGTGCCCAGACGCAGCAGTCGCGTCAAACCGCCGCCACTGCTGCGTTTCGAGCCTTTGCCGGTGAGGAAACCCAGCAGCGTCACCGCCGCCACGCCCCACAACGGCGCGTGCTTGATGCCAAAACCGTCCTGCACGTTCTGCTTCATGCCACGCATGCGCTGCAACGGTTGCAACACTTGCGCGGTTTCGTGGCGGATTTCCTGACGGTGCATTTCCATGCGCAGGCGGATCAGCGCCTTGCGCATTTCCCGGCGTGAGCTGTTGTGCGGAAGTTCAGGCAGGCTCATGGCAGCAGGCGCTCCCGGTCGTTGGCCAGCTCTTCGAGCGTGCCGTGGAAAGGCGAGGACTCATCGAAAATCGCCGCTTTGAGGCGTAGGCCGCAGAAGATCGACGCCAGCGTGTAAAACACGCACAGGCCGATGATCGCTGCCAGGCGGTAGGTGTCCCAGAAGATGATCATCACCAGCGTCGACAGACCCACCAGCAACAGCAGGGCAAACACCAACGCCAGGCCGGCGAACAGCAGCAGGCTGACAGTGCGTGATTTCTGCTCCTGCAGTTCGATGCCGAACAGTTCGACATGACTGTGCAGCAGGCCCAGAACGGCAGCGCCGAGGCGACGTGTGGAGGAGGCGGTGCCCGCAGTCGGGCCGGATTCACCGATCGACATGATCAGCGCCGAGTTGCCAGCAGGCCGATCAGAAAGCCGACGCCGGCAGCGATGCCCACCGACTGCCATGGGTTGGCCGATACATAGTCTTCAGTAGCGGTGACCGCCGCCTGACCGCGCTCGCGCAAGGTGTCTTCAGTCACTTTCAGGGTTTCCCGGGCACGCAGCAGGCTGTCGTGAATCTGGGCACGCAGCTCATCGGCCTGATCGCCAGCGAGGGTCTTGGTGTGCTCGAGCAGGCGTTCGGTGTCGGCGACCAGAGTCTGGAAGTCGTTCATCAGGATTTCTTGAGCAGTCTTTGCCTTGATGCTGGCCATGGGTGGATCTCCGTAGGTGGCTTTGAAGCGTTCGAGTATGAGCCTTGCGCGAAGGTTCAGTGCAAATGCCTGGTACAACTTTTGCTGTGTCGTGGTGCGTCGCTCGGCGTATGTGCGCTGTTGCCGGGCGTCCGAGCAGAAAACTCTAATTCATTTGCTCGCGGTTCGTGATCGGACATCGATATATGCGCCAAATCAGTTCATCAACCCTGCCGTTGGATATTTGATGAGTCGTAATTTGGTGCATGAAATGCCCGCATGAACCGCTTTGGTGCCTTTTAGCCTTGGGTCTGCCTCCTCATGGAAAATCTGCAAAGCGCTGTGGACTCGCTGGTTCACAGCTCCAACACGTTGTTCATTCTGATCGGTGCGGTGATGGTACTGGCGATGCACGCCGGTTTCGCCTTTCTGGAGGTCGGCACGGTCCGGCAGAAGAACCAGGTCAACGCGCTGGCGAAAATCCTCAGCGACTTCGCCGTCTCGACCCTGGCCTATTTCTTTATAGGCTATTGGATCTCCTATGGCGTCACCTTCATGCAACCGGCGGCGGTGCTCACGGCTGACCACGGCTATGGCCTGGTGAAGTTTTTCTTCCTGCTGACCTTTGCTGCCGCCATCCCGGCGATCATTTCCGGCGGCATTGCCGAACGCGCGCGTTTCGTCCCGCAGTTGTGCGCGACGGCGCTGATCGTAGCGTTTATCTATCCGTTTTTCGAAGGGCTGATCTGGAACGGCAACTTCGGCTTGCAAGGCTGGCTGGCGGAGCAGTTTGGCGCGGCATTCCATGATTTCGCCGGCTCGGTGGTGGTGCATGCCGTGGGCGGTTGGCTGGCATTGGCCGCTGTTCTGCTGCTCGGCCCGCGCAATGGTCGCTACCGCGATGGGCGCCTGGTCGCGTTCGCGCCGTCGAGTATTCCGTTTCTGGCGCTGGGCTCGTGGATCCTGATTGTCGGCTGGTTCGGCTTCAACGTGATGAGCGCGCAGACCCTGCAAGGTGTCAGTGGCCTGGTCGCGGTCAACTCGCTGATGGCCATGGTCGGTGGCACCGTCGCCGCGTTGATCGTCGGGCGCAATGACCCGGGCTTTCTGCACAACGGCCCGCTGGCCGGGCTGGTGGCGATTTGCGCCGGCTCCGACCTGATGCATCCGGTAGGTGCGCTGGTAACCGGCGCGATCGCCGGAGCCTTGTTTGTCTGGTGCTTTACCGCTGCGCAAGTCAAATGGCGCATCGACGATGTGCTGGGCGTATGGCCGTTGCATGGTTTGTGTGGCGTGTGGGGCGGGATTGCCTGCGGCATCTTCGGTCAGTCTGCGCTGGGTGGCCTGGGCGGTGTCAGCCTGATCAGCCAGTTGATTGGCACTGCGCTTGGCGTCGCGGTCGCGCTGGTCGGCGGCTTCGTCGTCTACGGCGCGATCAAGGCATTGCATGGGCTGCGCCTGAGTCAGGAACAAGAGTATTACGGCGCCGACCTGTCGCTGCACAAGATCGGCGCGGTGAGTCAGGACTAGATTTCCTCATCATTGGCTCCGGGATAGAAACCGTGGAGCAGGCGATAGCGATCGATACGCACTTGATCGACCTTCTCCTGCACTTTGTGCGCGGGCAGGCCGAGCATGATCAGCGCATGTGAAGCGAGCATCAGGCTCGACTCCAAAAGCTCCGGCACCACCTCGGTGGCACCGGCGGCTCTGAGTTCCGCCGATTGGCTGTCGTCACGGGTGCGTACCAGAATCGGCACCTGTCGGTTGAGTCGCCGGGCTTCGCGCAGAATGCGCAACGCCACGTCGCTCTGATCCACGGCGATTACCAGCAGCCTGGCGCGCAACAGGCCAACCGCAGTAAGCAGATCGCCACGCGCCGAGTCGCCGTAATGCACGTCGCTTTCCGCGGATGCGGCTTCCTGCACCCGCACCGGATCGTTGTCCAGCGCAACATAGGCTTGCCCGGCGTTGCCCATGAAGCGGCCGATGGATTGGCCGACGCGCCCGTAGCCGCAGATCACCACGTGCTGGTCGAGGTCGGCGTTGAGCGCGCTGATCTGTTCGATCTGCGCTTCCTGATTGGGCTTGCGGTGCAGCACGGCGGCAATGCGCGGCGCCGCACGCAACAGCAGTGGCGTGAGCAGCATCGAACAGAACGTCGCCGCGAGCAGCAGGGCGCCCGGTTCGGCCGGCAACAGGCTGTTCTGCTGCATCTGCGCCATCAAGGCAAAACAGAATTCGCCACCCTGGGCCAGGGCCAGGCCGCTGCGCCATGCGGTTTCGCTGTCACTGCCGCGCCACTTCACCAGCAGCGCGACCACGATGCCCTTGATCAGCATCAGGCCGAGCGTCAGGCCGATGATCAACAGGCTGTGACTGACGAACAATTGCAGGTCGATCAGCATGCCGATGCTGACGAAGAACACGCCGAGCAGAATGTCGCGAAAGGGCCGGATGTCGGCTTCGATCTGGTGCCGGTAATGGCTTTCCCCGAGCAACATGCCGGCGAGGAAAGCGCCGAGTGCAGGCGACAGCCCCAACAAGTGCGTGAGCCAGGCAGTCAGCAGCACGATCACCAGCGCCAGCAGGACGAACAGCTCCGCAGAGCGCGAGGCCGCCACCTCATGAAACAGCCGTGGCAATAACCAGCGACTGGCGAGCAGCAGGCCGAAGAACAGCACCACGGTTTTGCCCAGGGTCAACGGCAAGGCCCAATACCAGGCCTGCTCGCTGGTGCCGGCGAAGACCGGAACCAGTGTCAGCAGCAATACCGCGACAACGTCCTGAAACAGCAACACGCCGACCGCGTTCTGGCCGTGGCTGCTGAATACTTCACCAAGACTGCCCAGCTCCTTGGTCACGATCGCCGTGGATGACAGCGATAATCCGGCACCGAGCAACAGCGCCGGCATCAGCGGCATGCCCAGGCCCATCAACAGTGTGCCGAGCAGCGCTGTGCTGATCAACACTTGCTGACTGCCGAGGCGAAACACCACCTGACGCAGCGCAATCATCTTCGACAGGGAGAACTCCAGACCCAGCGAAAACAGCAGAAACACCACGCCCAGCTCGGCGACATCGGGCAGATGTTCGCTCTCGTTGACCCAGTCGAATGCGTTCGGCCCGACCAGTAATCCCACGCACAGGTAACCCAGCACCGGCGGCAGTCGCAGGCGCCGGAACAGGGCAATCACCACCAGGGATGAGGCGAGGATGATCAACAGATTTGCAAACACGGGACACTCCGCTGTCAGGGCGTTGGCCTCTGAAGCGTAGAGGCAAAAAGTCCGCGAGGATGACGCATTTGCAATTTGCGCTGAATGATTTGCGTCAGGATTTTGCGCCGGGAGCGCTGGGTCCTTTGGGCGGCGCCGGGTCGACGAGGGTTTAGTGGCGTCCTAGAATGGGCTCACTTGTTTTCCGGTAATGCCGTCATGCCTCCTGAATGTCAGCTGTTCGGCACCCTCGGGTGTCACCTGTGTGAAGTCGCCGAAGCCGAGCTGATGCCCTTCGTCGAGCATGGTCTGCTGGTTGAACTGGTGGACATCGCCGAAGACGAATCGTGGTTCGAAAAATACAGCTTGCGCATCCCGGTACTGCGGCGGGTCGACACGGGCGCGGAGCTGGATTGGCCGTTCAGTGGCGATGAAATCGCGGCGTTTTTACGATGATGAGTTTCACTACCGTTCTCCCGCTGGTCGCAGCAATACATCCTTGCGTTGGCGCTCGCGGAATTCTTCGGTTACTGTATGTCCATACAGCAATCGAGTCAGAGGGATGAACCGTGGTCAATGTCGAACAGTTGAAGAGCAGCGTTAACCGGATGTCGGTGGACGTGGTGCGCGAGGCCGTCCTCGAATTGCGCCTGGACGGGCTGGTCACGGAAGGCAAGACGCCATTCAACAAGCTGCATTTCAATACCTGCTTTGCCGAAATCGAAGCCCTTTTTCAACGCGCCGGTTATCACAAGCAGCTGGATGTGGTCGGTTATCAGGGACTGTTATACGCGTTGTACGACCCGGGGCGCTGGGAGGCGGTCGATGTCTTGCGCTGGCTGAAGGAGTTCACCGAAGCAGCGGCTCTCAAATCGATTCCGGCCTGATCAAACTGCGCTAGGTGGCTTCGCCTCACTGTTGGATAATGCCGGCTTGCATTGAGGAATTCTGTTTCGTATGTCCAGTCCCGTATTTTCCGCTGCGCACAATCAGGCCAGCACCTTGTACTTGCCGCCCGGTCCCTGGCTGACGGTACTCGATTGCCTGTGCGAGCACTTCAGTGCCATCGGCCGCGAACAATGGCTCGACCGGATTGCTCGCGGACGGGTGCTGGATGCGCAGGGCCAGCCGATTGCGCTGGACTTGCCGTACAGGGAAGGGCTGCGCATTCATTACTTTCGTGAGGTGCCGGACGAAAAGCCGATCCCGGTTCTCGAGTCGATTCTCTATGCCGATGAACACTTGGTGGTGGCCGACAAACCTCACTTTCTGCCAGTCACCCCGGCCGGGGAATATGTCGAACAAACCCTGCTGCGGCGGCTGATCCGTAGGCTGGACAATCCGCATCTGGTGCCGCTGCACCGCATCGATCGGCATACGGCGGGGCTGGTGATCTTTTCGGCCAATCCGCAGACCCGCTCGGCCTATCAGTCATTGTTTCCGACCCGGCAGATCGACAAGCGCTACGAAGCGATCGCCCCGGCGCTGCCCGAGCTGAATTTCCCTTTGGTGCACAAGAGCCGTTTGATCGATGGCGAGCCGTTTTTCCGTATGCAAGAAGGGCCTGGCGCCAGCAATACCGAAACGGCGGTCGAGGTGCGTGAGAAAAATGGTGATCTGTGGCGCTATGGTCTGTATCCCGTGACCGGCAAAAAGCATCAGTTGCGGGTGCACATGACGGCGCTGGGAGCGAGTATTTGCAACGACCCGTTTTATCCGACGGTGTTGAAAGATGTCGAGGACGACTACGCCAACCCGTTGAAGCTGCTTGCGCAGGGCCTGCGCTTCATTGACCCGGTGACCGGGGAATTGCGGGAGTTCGAGAGTCAAATCACCTTGCAGTGGTAATGCTGAAACTGCTTTCCGAGCGCCCATGAAAAAGCCCGCATGACAATGCGGGCTTTTCTGTATCCGGTAACGACGCGGAGCCTTACAGCTCTTTAACGGTACGAACCTGATCCTTGTTGATGCGGGTCTCTTTGCCGTCCAGCTGCTGGAACTCGTAGAAGCCCGAATCATCATCGTATTTCGGGGTGTCGACGGCCTGGATTTCGCGACCGTCATTCAAGGTGATCACTGTTGGCGAGGAGCAACCTGCGAGGGTGGCCAGGCCCAGTGCGAGCATGAAAGTGGCGAGGGTCCGTTGAGTCATGAGTGTGTCTCCGAATGGGAAATCTTCTGGTTACTGAGCTTGAGACGTAAACAAGGCGTGAGAGTTCCTTGGATAATGTCAGTCTGACACAGTGTTGTGCAGATGTAACAATTCCGGGGTGTTAAGGTTGGCCAGTCGCGGGTCGTTGTCTGGACATTGCAATGCAACGGCACCGAGGCTGCGCATCACCCGACCCGGGCTGCGCTCGCCTGCATTCCAGGCTGCTTCGAATGCCGGCAACAGCGCCACGGGAATCACGCACAGCAGCGGTTCCCAATGCTCGCCGTGGCGCAGCATTAAAGGTTTTTCACGTTGCTGATCGGCAGTATTCAGCATGTCTTCGAGCAAGGCCTTGTCGATTCGCGGCACATCACATGGCAACACCAGCAGATGCGCATGGCGCGCCGCTTTCAGCCCGGCACGAATACCGGCCAGCGGCCCGGGGAAATCGCCTTCATCATCCATCACCAACTGATCGGCAAACCCGGCATAACGCTCGCGATTGCGGTTGCAGGAGATGATCAGATCGTCGGTCAACGGCCGTACCTTGCGCTGCAAATGCGCGATCAACGGCTCGCCCAGCCACTCGATGAGGCCCTTGTCCTGACCGCCCATGCGTTGACCGCGTCCACCGGCCAGAAGCAGGACGGAGCAGGGTGGCAACGGGTTGTTCGAGGGCATGACGACTCTCCAGAGGGGCGGCGGAAAAATGAGCCGCTGTGATATAACACCGGGCTGTTTCCCCTACAACTGGAAGAGCCTATGAAAGCCAAGGCTGATGTACCTTTCGTGCCGCTCAATATTGCGGTGCTGACTGTCAGCGACACCCGAACCCTGGAAACCGATACCTCCGGCCAGGTCTTCGTTGATCGCTTGATCGCGGCCGGTCACGCGCTGGCCGAGCGGGTTTTGCTTAAAGATGATCTCTACAAAATCCGTGCGCAAGTCGCCAACTGGATTGCCGACGATGTGGTTCAGGTTGTGTTGATCACCGGCGGCACCGGCTTCACCGGGCGTGACAGCACGCCGGAAGCGGTGGCATGCCTGCTCGACAAACAGGTCGACGGATTCGGCGAACTGTTCCGCCAGATTTCCGTAGCCGATATCGGCACTTCGACTGTGCAGTCCCGGGCCCTGGCCGGTCTGGCCAACGGCACGCTGGTGTGCTGCCTGCCGGGTTCGACCAATGCAGTGCGCACCGGTTGGGACGGCATTCTCGCTGAGCAACTGGACGCCCGTCATCGTCCGTGCAACTTCGTCACCCATCTGAAGCAGGCGGCGCCTTGTGAATCCCGTGGGTAAGCTGGGCAAGACCGGCAGTTTGCTGCCTGTCGAAACGGCGCTCGAGCGTTTGCTGGCCATGGCTGATGCGTCGCGCATTGTCGAGCGCGAGCACTTGCCGCTGGCTCAAGTCGAAGGGCGGGTGCTGGCGGAAGATCTGATCTCGACACTGGATCTGCCGCCATGGCCGAACAGCGCCATGGACGGCTACGCCTTGAACCTGGCGGATTGGCAGGGCGAGCCGCTGCCGGTCAGTCAAAAGGTCTTCGCCGGGCAATCTCCGCAACCGTTGGAACCAGGCACCTGCGCACGCATCTTCACCGGGGCACCATTGCCGCCGGGCGCCGACTGTGTCGAGATGCAGGAAAACGCCGAAGTTCAGGCCGATGGCCGAGTGCGCTTCCTCGAGCCTTTGAAAGCCGGGCAGAACATTCGTCCGCAGGGCCAGGAAACTACGGTCGGCGAATTGGTGCTGCAAGCTGGAACCCGGCTCGGACCGATTGAGCAGGGCCTGGCTGCTTCGCTTGGCTGTGCCGGCCTCAATGTCGTGCGCAAACCTCGCGTCGCTGTTTTGTCCACCGGCGACGAGCTGGTTGAACCCGGCCAGACATTGGGACCAGGCCAGATCTACAACAGCAATCGCGTACTTCTGTGCAGCTGGCTGCAGCGTCTGGGCTGCGAAGTGATTGATGGCGGAATTCTTCCCGACGATCTACCCGCGACGCGGGCGCGGCTGGGCGAGCTACAAAATGTCGATCTGATTCTGTCTACCGGCGGTGTCTCGGTCGGTGAGGCGGATTTCCTCGGTATTGCCCTGCGTGAAGAAGGCGAGTTGGCCCTGTGGAAGCTGGCCATCAAGCCCGGGAAGCCGTTGACCTTCGGCCAATTTCGCAACGTGCCGGTGATTGGCCTGCCCGGCAATCCCGCCTCGACGCTGGTGACGTTCGCCCTGCTGACGCGGCCTTATCTTTTGCGTCGCCTGGGTGTGCAAGCCGTCGAACCGCTCAAGTTTGCAGTGCCAGCAGGTTTTGTCTGGTCGGTGGCCGGCAACCGTCGTGAATTTCTGCGCGGGCGCTTGGAACAGGGGCGGGCGATCATTTACCGCAACCAGAGTTCGGGTGTGCTGCGTAGCGCCGCGTGGGCCGACGGGTTGGTGGAAGTCCGAGAGGGCCGCACGCTGAGCGAGGGTGATGAAGTGAGCTTCATTCCCCTCAGTGACCTGCTGGGGTAGCCGGTCTTGCCCATGCACGCGTCGGCGGGTAAGCACGGCGCGTGCAACAATTGATTCGGTCAGTTGCTGATCAACGTCACCAACTGGTCGAATCGGCTGTTGGCCACCCATCCCAGCAGACCAAGGATGACAGCGGTAGCACCCGCCGAATACGCCAGACGGTGTTTGATCGTCCGCACATCATTGAGCACTTCGTCCATGTCGCGGCGCATGTATTTGAAGTGAGTCTCCAGCTCGCTGACTCGGGGTTCCATATCAAACTCTCCAGGGGTCTTGGCGCTGTTACAGAAGTCTGGTTTCTTGCTGGCACGACTTTCGGCGAGAGCGGCGACCGGGCTCACCGGTGCCTTGGTTTCATGGTTGCGCATGGAAGTACTCGCTGGTCGTAGCAACTGCACGCTTGCTGATTATTCCATTGCTCGATTCATGGAAATGAATCGCGGGGTATCCGTTCATTACCGGCACATCCTTGTGTTATTGAGTTGAAAGTTGGTGCTGCCGGCACACGGTGACGCAATGATCGGACGGGGTCAATTAAGCCGATTCCTCTTGTTCCGTACGAAAAAATACCGCTGTGTAGGACGCTGGCCGTTTGAAAAGCAATTAATTGCCATCCCTGCGGCTTTTTTAACGCGCGCAGTGGTCAAGATGTTTCAATCGATTTCAATTCTTGGAGTGACGTTATGAGTGAATGCCGGGCACTGCTGATCTTGCATGGCAAACAGGCACTCAACGAAGATGTCCGCGCTGCCGTCGAAGCCAAGCGTGAGCAAGGCTGGGAACTGGCTGTCCGAGTGACCTGGGAGGCTGGCGACGCCCAGCGTCTGGTCGATGAAGCGTTGGCGGCCGGCTACAGCAAAATCATCGCCGGTGGCGGTGATGGCACGTTGCGCGATATTGCCGAGGCGCTGGCGCAGCATCCGCAAAAAGCCAGTCTTGTGTTGCTGCCGCTGGGGACCGCCAACGATTTCTCCCGCGCCGCCGGTATTTCCCTGGAGCCTGCTGAAGCCCTTGAGCTACTGGATGTTCAGCCCTCGGATATCGATCTGGGCGAAGTGGGCGGGCAGATTTTCCTGAACATGGCGACCGGCGGATTCGGCAGCCAGGTGACCGCCAATACTTCGGAAGACTTGAAAAAGGTCTTGGGCGGTGCCGCCTACCTGTTCACCGGTTTGACCCGGTTCAGCGAGCTGCATGCCGCTTATGGCGAGTTGCAGGGGCCGGACTTTCATTGGCAGGGTGAACTGCTCGCACTGGGAATCGGCAACGGACGGCAGGCGGGTGGCGGCCATGTGCTGTGCCCCGAGGCGCGAGTCGACGATGGTTTGCTGGACATCAGCATTTTGCCGGCACCGCAGGAGCTGGTCGGCACGCTGAAGAATCTGCTGAGCGAGGGCTTCGGCCTCGACAACATGTTTGTGCGGGCACGTTTGCCGTGGGTCGAGATCAAGGTCGCCGAAGGGCTGAGCATCAATCTCGATGGCGAGCCGCTGGAAGGCGACAGTCTGCGATTTGTTGCGAAACCTGCAGCGTTGCAGGTGCATCTGCCGAAGGACTCGCCGTTATTGGGCCAACAACCGTCAATCAGTCATCAAGGCTGATGATCTGTTCACGCACAGCGAACAGTACCAGACCCGCCACGTCGTAGATTTGCAGGCGTTTCATGATCTGCGCGCGGTGGGTTTCGACGGTCTTGACGCTCAAGCCCAGACCGTTGGCAATTTCCCGGGTCGATTTGCCGCGCACGATCAGCCGAAGGATTTCCAGCTGGCGCGCGGTCAGATTGTGCGAATCGGCGACGTCCGGCTGGCTTTTCTGGTTTCGCGTCAGTGCCTGATTGATCACCGTATGGGCAATGGCCGGGCTGAGGTAGCGTTCGTTGTTGCGCAGGGCTTCCAGCGCGTGCTCGAGCTCGGTGGCCGTGGTGTCCTTGAGCAGGTAGCCATGAGCGCCGGATTCCAGTGCCTGCATGATCAGCGCCGGATCGGTGTGCATCGACAGAATCAGCACTTTGCTCTGCGGCCGCACGCGCTTGAGCCGTTGCAGCGCTTCCAGGCCACCGGTTTCTCTCATCGAGATGTCCAGCAATACGATGTCCGGGCTCAATTGCTCGACCATTTCAAGCAATTGCGAACCATCACTGGCTTCGCCGATTACCGCGTAACCGGGAATATCCAGTACCAGAGCGCGCACGCCGGCTCTGATCAGCGAGTGGTCATCCACCAGAAGTAAGTTACAAGTCAACGCATAACCTTATTCGTACTGGCCCGTTCGAGTGCCCGAGGCGCCCACGGGAATAGTGCTTCGATTCGAGTGCCTTTGCCCGGCTCGCTGATAACGCTCAATGTGCCGCCCAACTGTTCGATACGCTCGGCCATTCCGGCCATGCCGCGTTGGCCTTCTCTGGCCGGGTCGGCCGCCGGGGCGAAACCCAGGCCGTCATCACTGATCAACAGCGTCAGACCTTGCGGCAATCGCTGTACTCGAATCAACAGGTTTTTTGCCTGTGCGTGCCGGAGGATGTTGGTCACGGCTTCCTGGGCAATGCGAAACGCCGCGACGGCCATTTCCTCGGGGATGCCGTTGAGCCGTTGCTGGCAATCGAGACTCCAGTTGACCGGCGTGTTGGCCAGTGTCTTGAGCAAGTGCGCACGCAGGCTGGCTTCGAGGCCCAGGCTGGTCAATTGACGTGGATTGAGAATCGCCGAGACGTCACGCACCTTGGTCAGGGTTTCATCCAGTGTGTCGCAGAGGACCTTGCATTGTTCCTGCAGATCTTCCGGCAGGCGGCGTTTGAGCCAGTCACTTTGCAGCTTCGCGGCGGTGAGCAACTGGCCGATATCGTCGTGCAATTCACGGCTGAGGCGATGTCGTTCGTTTTCCTGGACTTGCAGCAGTCGATCAGCCAGCTCTTGTGGCTGAAACTTGATCGATTTGCGCGACAAGCGATATTGCACCCAGACGCACGCGGTGGCGGCGATGTCGAGTGCCAGCAACCCCAGTGGAATGTGCGCGGAAAAAACATAGGCCAGCAGACTGCCAATAGTCGCCAGAACACACAGCACTAGTGTGAAGCGCCGGGCGTTTTCCCGCGAGGGTGGCCATGTAATAAGTGACTTGAGACTGGCGTACATAACGGATGGAGCCAATGGATGTTCGCTGCGGGCAGACCGACCGGTGACTGGCGGATCTCTGTGTGGAAATACTGTCAATTATGTTATTGATTCATACCGCATTCGTTAAGCAATCATTGACCGGCAGTAACATTGCTAATGAAACGCTGAAGTCACTGTGCCATTAAACGGCAGGTAATTAACCGGCGGCATAATACCACTTAACATACCGTTGGTCGCGGTCGCTATATATGTCCATTCAGTCAGGAAATACCGGATCGTGGACGCAAGTTCCATATTGGAAAAAGTTGGAGTTTTTGTAGTTGGACGACTTCGATTTTGCCTGGAAGTGTCTCTGGGAGCACACAGGGAAAACCCTGATGGCGGCCTCTGGAAATCAGCCGTTGGTCGGGCAGATTATTTGACCCGGATTGTCGCTGGCAGGTATGCACTATTCAATTACGACAGTTTCGCGGCCAGTTTCTCAAGCCTGGTGCGCTATCAGGGACGCAGAGAGCAAACGTTTGCTCATCATCTTCGGTTCGAACGTGTCTTGGCCCATTTGTGCCGCAAAGGCCTCAAGCAGGGCTGTCTGCTCGCTGCCATCAAGGCTCAGTTGTCCGGTTTTATGATCGACCAGCTCAAGCTGCCATGCCATCAGGGTGAAACAGTCTCGCAAGGCATCGAGGGCCTGTTCGTGCAGGTCGACGCGATCCTGGGTCAGATTCAGCAGACTGTATATGTGCAGGGAAAACTCGGAGATTGCTTCCAGCGCCAAGGCTTCGGCGCGGCCGGCCAGCTTCAGCAGAGTGCCGAGCATGCAGTCGATGGCATCCTTGTCATTGCTGATCAGTTGCAGATGGCTCAGGCATTCTTCGGACTTGGCGAGAAGCGTTTCGGCCTCGACCAGAAATTCGGGGAAGCGTTGCGCCCAGTCTTTACGGTCGATTGGCATGTTCATCTCCACCACGTCGTGTTGGTTGACGGATGGCCGTGTGTGGCGACGATCATGAATCGTCGGCAGATCGCGCCCGGCGGTGCAGGTGCACGGACCGAGGGGTTCCAGAGGGTGGGTTGCCACTGAATTGCGATCGCACACAATAGCCTGACTCCGTTCATGCAATGAGAATGGCGTCACAGTAATGGCTATTGGAAATGGCGAATATCAGGTTGGGCCTGATTGATCCTAGGGGAATCCCTTAGGCGCGGGAACCTAACGTGCAAACCGAGGTCGCGCCGCAATGAATCTAGCAGATGAAATCACGATTGCCAGTAAAGCATGATGTCAGTGTGACATCAATGGCCGTTTATGGCATTTTTAGCGGCGCGCTTTACAGCAATCAAGATTAGCTGAATGCAGCCGATAAACCCCCATAGTGAATTCATCAGAACAAGCCCAGGAGTCATTGATGGCCGGCATTCTCGACACGGTAGACCAACGCACGCAACTGGTGGGTGAGAATCGCCTGGAAATCCTCATGTTTCGCCTGGCCGGACGCCAGCTGTTCGCGATCAACGTGTTCAAGGTTCAGGAGGTGCTGCAACTGCCGAAGCTGACCCTGATGCCGCAGCGTCATCCCTTCGTCTGCGGCGTGGTCAATCTGCGCGGGCAGACCCTGCCGGTGATCGACCTGTCCCAGGCAATCGGCATGCGCCCACTGGTGCCGGGCCCGAACAGCACTATCATCGTCACCGAATACAACCGTTCGGTGCAGGCCTTCCTCGTCGGCGGTGTCGACCGCATCGTCAACATGAACTGGGAAGCCATTCTGCCGCCGCCGACCAGTGCCGGCCGCCAGCATTATCTGACCGCGATCAGCAAGGTCGACGATCAACTGGTGGAGATCATCGACGTCGAGAAAGTCCTCGCTGAAATCGTCCCGTACAACGCCAAGGTCTCGCGCGAGAAACTCGACGACCCGGTACTGGAACGCGCCCGTGGCCGCGAAGTGTTGTTGGTGGACGACTCCAACGTAGCGCTCTCGCAATTGCGCGATACCCTCGGACAGCTCGGGGTGAAAATGCACATTGCCAGCGACGGTCTGAAAGCCTTGAACATGCTCAAGGCCTGGGCCGATACCGGCGTGCACATGACCGACAAACTGCTGATGATTTTCACCGACGCGGAAATGCCGGAAATGGACGGTTATCGCCTGACCACGGAGATCCGCAACGACCCTCGCCTGCGTGGCCTGTACGTCGTACTGCACACCTCGCTGTCCGGCAGTTTCAACGACTCGATGGTGAAGAAGGTCGGTTGCGACAACTTCCTCTCCAAATTCCAGCCGGACAAATTGGTTGATGTGGTACGCCAGCGTCTGATGCTCGACGTCGTGCCGGCCTGAAACACGCACATCTTGCTTCCTGTGCGAGCCTGCTCGCGAAAGCGCAGGGTCGGACACATTGATGGTGAATGTGCCGGCCTCTTCGCGAGCAGGCTCGCTCCCACAGAAGTGTATTTACATTAATGACGGCTTTGATTCGGTATTGAAGCTCGTATAGGGTGGCGTTTTTCCTCCAAGGAAGCTGGCCATGCTGCGTCTGCGCGCGCTTTATCGTTACCCGTTGAAATCCGGCAAGGGCGAAATCCTGCAAAGCATCGAGCTGGACAAGCTCGGGCTGGCGGGCGACCGACGCTGGATGCTGGTGGACGAGGCCAGCGGGCGCTTTCTGACCCAGCGTGCCGAAGCGAAGATGAGTCAGTTGTCGGCGTTATGGAATGCCGGCGGCGGTCTGACCCTCAGCGCTCCCGAGCAGGGTTCTATCGAAGTCGCGCTGCCCGCTGCCGACGCCGAGCTGCGCGGTGTGACGATCTGGCGTGACACCCTGCGGGTGCCGGACGCCGGTGATCAAGCCGCGCGTTTTGTCAGCGACTTCCTCGGGAGGCCGACACGTCTGGTGCAAATGCCACTCGAGCGGGCACGCACCACGCAGTCGGGTTTCGGCAAGGACGACGATCAAGTGGCGTTCGCCGACGGTTATCCATTGCTGCTGATCGGCGAAGCCTCGCGGCAGGCTCTCTCGGAAACGGTAGGGCGAGACCTGGAGATGCTGCGCTTCCGTCCGAATCTGGTGATCGAAGGCAGCGCGCCCTACGCCGAGGACCAATGGAAACGCATTCGCATCGGCGATATCGAATTCCGCGTGGTCAAGCCATGTGCGCGTTGCATCATGACCACCGTCGACCCGCAAACCGGTGAGCGCAGTGCTGATCGTGAGCCGTTCGCGACGTTACAGAAACACCGCAGCACCGCCGATGGCGCGATGTTCGGGCAGAATCTGGTCAACGACGGTAACGGTCGCCTGGAAGTCGGCATGCCGGTGGAGATTCTCGAATAGGCTGTCGCTGAAACGAAAAATGCCCGGGTCTTTTGGACGCGGGCATTTTTTTGCGCGGTGAAACCGGCGGGATCAGCCGCGGTATTCGCACAGGTAAGCGGTATCCACTTCGACTTTCAGCTGGAACTTGCTGTTGGCCGGAACGTTGAACTGGCTGCCGGCGGCGAAGGTTTCCCAGTCGCTGCTGTATGGCAGTTTTACGTTCAGCGCGCCGGACACCACGTGCATGATCTCGCGCTGGCTGGTGCCGAATTCGTATTCGCCCGGGGCCATGACGCCAATGGTCGCCGGACCTTCAGCGGTGCCAAAGGCGATCGACTTGACGGTGCCGTCGAAGTACTCGTTGACTTTAAACATGGGCGGATTCCTCGAAAAGGGCTTAAAAGGGGGCGGCCAGTATGCACAAGGCTTTTCGCGCCGTCACGCGTCTAAAGCGGCAGGACCAGCGGCAATAACCGTGCAGTATTGCGGGCATCTTCCAGCGCGCGATGTTGTTGGCCGTTGAACTGCATGCCCGCCAGTTGCAACGCGCCGTTGAGCCCCAGCGGTCGTTCCAGGCGCCGAGCCTTGGCGAAGCGCTGTTTGAGGTTCATGTGCGGGACTTTGCTCAGGCCGCTGTCGATGTTCAGGCGCTGCCACTCCTGGAGCAACTGCTGGCGATCGTAACCGCCCCAACTGGCCCAGCCTTCAAGGCGAGCCTGATGCTGCGCCAGCCAACGCTCAAAGGCCGGCCAGACTTCGCTCAGCGGTTGCGCCGAATCGATGTTGGCCTGAGTGATGTGTGTCAGCTCCCGACAGAACGGCGTCAGCAATGGCCGGCGGGTCGGTTTGACGAAGCGCTGGAAGTGATCCTGCTCGCGCCCGGCGCGGTCGACCAGGGTCGCACCGATCTCGATAATTTCCATTTCCGTGACCGGCCAGCCACCCTCGTCTGTGGTGGCTTCCAGATCTATGACCAGCCAATGGGGCATCGCAGGGTTCCTGATTTCCGCGTTCTGATTTATCAGAGCGTAGTCAAACCCCGCGCTTGTGCCCGGGCGACTACTCGACCTGCAACAGAACCTGACGATTTTTTACCTGATCGCCGACCTTCACTTGCACCCGTTTGAGCACGCCATCGATGCCGGCCTTCAACGGATGCTCCATTTTCATTGCCTCCAGTACCACCAGCAATTGACCCTTGCTGACCGTACTGCCTTCGCTGACCAGCACATCGACAATGGCACCGTCCATCGGGGCTTTCAGGGTGCCGGAGGCGACGCTGGTCTGACTGTCGATCGGCGCATGAGTTCGATCCTCCAGGTGCAGGCTGCCCGGATGGGTGAACAGCCACAGCTGCCGATCGTGCAGACGATAGGCGTGACGCTGGCGCAGACCATCGACTTC
The DNA here is from genome assembly GCF_025910115.1 of Pseudomonas sp. RG1. NCBI lineage: Bacteria > Pseudomonadati > Pseudomonadota > Gammaproteobacteria > Pseudomonadales > Pseudomonadaceae > Pseudomonas > Pseudomonas sp. RG1. The sequence goes on along the minus strand of NZ_JAPCIK010000040.1, from coordinate 50,989 downwards.
GAGGGTGATCGATTGCGCGGCGTGCTCAATGATTTTCACCGCCACAGTGCTTTCGCCAGCCTGCACGACCAACTCGCCGGGTTTGCGCGCCAGCACCGCCAGCGTCCAGTCCTGCTCGTCACTGCCCAGTCGATAGTGCAACGGCACGCTGGCGTTGTTGCGCCAGCCGTTCAGCGGGGCGCGATGGGGCAGGGCGCTGGCCTGATAGAACAACACCACGGCAATCGCCAGTTGCGCCGTCGTCGGCACATAAGTGTTGAGGCAGGCATGGCTGGAAAAATGTTCTTGGATGAAGGCGGTGCTGAAATCGCCACTGATGAACTGCGGATGTTGCAGCAGGCCTTCGAGCAAGCGTTGGTTGCTTTGCACGCCAAGCAGCACCGTGTCCTGCACCGCCCGCAACAATTTGCGCCGCGCCTCTTCGCGGGTTGCGCCGTGGGCGATCAGTTTGCCCAGCAGCGGGTCGTAGAACGGGCTCACCGACTGGCCTTCAAGCAGACCGTGATCGATCCGCGCCCCGTGATCCGAAGCCGGTTGCCATGCGGCAATTCGGCCGGTTTGCGGGAGAAAATCCGCAGCGGGATCCTCAGCGTAGAGGCGCACTTCCATGGCGTGACCGTCGAGGCGGACCTGTTCCTGCGTCAGCGGTAACGGCTGGCCCTCGGCAACCAGCAGTTGCCACGCGACCAGATCGAGGCCGGTGATCAATTCCGTCACCGGATGCTCGACCTGCAGACGGGTGTTCATCTCCAGAAAGTAGAACTGCCCGCGTGCGTCGAGGAGGAACTCCACGGTGCCGGCGCCGACATAATCCACCGCGCGCCCGGCCTTGAGCGCCGCTTCGCCCATGGCCTGGCGCAGCTCGGCGGTCATCACCGGGCACGGCGCTTCTTCGATGACTTTCTGATGGCGGCGCTGGATCGAGCAATCGCGTTCGCCGAGATAGACCAGATGGCCGTGCTGGTCGCCGAACAATTGCACTTCGACGTGGCGCGGTTCGATCAATGCCTGTTCGAGAATCAACTCGTCGCTGCCGAAACCGTTCATTGCTTCGGACCGCGCGGTGCGCAGTTGCGCCGCCAGTTCGCTGGCCTCGTGCACCAGGCGCATGCCACGTCCACCGCCACCGGCACTGGCCTTGATCATCAGCGGATAGCCGATGCGCTCGGCTTCGGCCAGCAGCGTCGCGTCGTCCTGCGCTGCGCCTTGATAGCCGGCAATGCACGGCACGCCCGCGTCGAGCATGGCGATTTTCGACAGGCGTTTGCTGCCCATCAGTTCGATCGCTTCGGCGCTGGGGCCGATGAAAATCAGCCCGGCTTCGGCGCAGGCGCGAGCGAAATCGGCGTTTTCCGAGAGGAAGCCGTAGCCCGGGTGAATCGCGTCGGCGCCGCTGCGGCGGGCGGCGTCGAGGATCGCCGCAATGTTGAGGTAGGACTGCTGCACCGGCGCCGGGCCGATACGCACGGCTTGGTCGGCCATTTGTACGTGCAGCGCATCGGCGTCGGCGTCGCTGAAAACGGCGACGGTGCGATAACCCAGCGCCTGGGCCGTGCGCTGGATGCGGCAGGCGATTTCACCGCGGTTGGCGATCAGGATTTTGTGGAGGGTGGGCATGGTGGGGTTCCTGAAATGATAGCGGTGAATGGGATGGCCGCATCGCTGGCAAGCCAGCTCCCACAGGTTATTTGAGCAAATGAGAATCCGTGTGGGAGCGGGCTTGCCCGCGATGCTTTTTCAGGCCCATCCCGGTTTGCGTTTCTGCATGAATGCCATCGTCCCCTCGATTCCTTCCTCTCCAGTCACCGCCGCGCTGAACCACTGCGCCGCCTCATCAAGCAACTCACTCGACGGCTGTCCGGCACTTGCCAGCAACAATGCTTTGGTCGCGGCATTCGCTTCCGGCGCGCAGCGCAGTACCTGTTGCAAGACCTCATCCAGTCGCTCGGCCAACGCTTGGGCATCCTGTTCAACGAAATGCACCAGCCCCAATCGCTGCGCCTCGGCGCCATCGAAACGCGCCGCCGTCAGCGCGAGCCGGCGGGTTTCGGTCAAGCCGATCCGTTGCACCACAAACGGTGCGATTTGCGCCGGGATCAGGCCGAGGCTGGTTTCCGGCAAACCGAACTGCGCCTGGTGATCGCTAATCGCAATATCGCTGACGCAGGCCAGGCCGAAGCCGCCGCCGAGCACGGCGCCTTGCAACACGCAGATCAGCACCTGCGGCGTGTGCTGGGCTTCCTCCAGTAACGCGCCAAACGCCCGGTTCAACTCGCGGTAAGCGTCCGCGCCCTGAGCCCGGGCATTGGCCATGTCCTTGATGTCGCCACCGGCGCAGAAATGCCCGCCGGCACCGCTGACCACCAAGGCCCGCACTGTGCGGTCATCGCGCACCGCCGCCAGCACCGCGCGCACCTCGGCGACCATTTGCAGGCTCATCGCGTTGCGGCTGTCCGGGCGGTTGAGGGTGATGTGCAGCACGCCGCCATGCAGTTCCAGCAACAGCGTCTGGCAATCGGGCAGGCGGCTCATTTCTTTTTCCCCGGCAGGATGCCCATCAGTTTGCAGATGATCCCCAGCATGATTTCGTCGGCGCCGCCGCCAATCGATACCAGGCGCACATCGCGATAGGCGCGGGCCACCGGGTTGTCCCACATGAAGCCCATGCCGCCCCAATATTGCAGGCAGCTGTCGCTGACTTCACGGCCGAGGCGTCCGGCCTTGAGCTTGGCCATCGATGCCAGTCGGGTGACGTCCTGACCTTTGATGTATTGCTCGGTAGCCTGATAGACCAGTGCGCGCAGGCATTCGATTTCGGTCTGCAATTCGGCGAGGCGGAAGTGGATCACCTGGTTATCGATCAGCGCATTACCGAAGGTCTTGCGCTCCTTGCAGTACTCGATGGTGCTGTCGATGCAATATTCCAGGCCCTTGATCATGTTTGCCGCGCCGAACAGGCGTTCTTCCTGGAACTGCAGCATCTGCATCATGAACCCGGCGCCTTCGTGGCCGATACGATTGCGCTGCGGCACGCGCACGTTGTCGAAGAACACCTGCGCGGTTTCCGAGCTGCGCATGCCGAGCTTGTCCAGGTGCGAACTGAGGCTGATCCCGGGGGTGTTCATCGGCACCATGATCAGCGACTTATTGATGTGCGGCTTGTCGTCCGAGGTGTTGGCGAGAAGGCAGATGAAATCGGCGCTCGGCGAGTTGGTGATCCACATTTTGCTGCCGTTGATCACGTAGTCGTCGCCGTCCTTGCGCGCCGTGGTTTTCAGCCCGGCGACATCGGAGCCGGCGCCGACTTCGGAAACGCCGATGCAACCGACCTGTTCGCCCGTGATGGCCGGCCGGAGGAATTCTTCGCGCAATTCATCGGAGCCGAAGCGGGCGAGGGCGGGTGTACACATATCGGTCTGCACGCCGATCGACATCGGAATCCCGCCGCAATGAATGGTGCCGAACTCTTCGGCGGCGACAATCGAATAGCTGTAGTCGAGGCCCATGCCGCCGAATTTTTCCGGCTTGGAAATGCCCAGCAGGCCCAGCTCACCGGCCTTGCGGAAAATTTCGTGGATGGGGAAGCTTCCGGCCTTTTCCCACTCTTCGACGTGCGGGTTGATCTCGTGCGTGACGAATTGGCGGACGGTGCGACGCAGGGCTTCGTGTTCCGGGGTGAAGATCATTGTTGTTGTTCTCCGTAGGATCCGTGGCGGTCGTCAGCGGCTGACGCCGAAGCTGTTGGGTTGCAGCGTGCGCATGTCGGCTTCGTGGCAGATATCCAGCAAGTAACCGAGCAGGGTGCGGGTGTCGCGCGGGTCGATCAGGCCGTCGTCCCACAGGTTGGCGCTGCCGTACAGTGCGGTGGACTGGCTGTCGAGTTTCTGCGCGGTCATCTGTTCGAGCATGTCGAGCATTTTCGGATCGGGCTCGATGCCGTCCTTGAGCTGTTTGGCTTCGGTAACGATGCGCAAGACCTTGCCGGCCTGTGCGCCACCCATCACTGCCGTTCGGCTGTTGGGCCAGGCGAAGATGAAGCGCGGATCGAGCCCGCGCCCGCACATGGCGTAGTTGCCGGCGCCGTAGGAACCGCCGACGACGATGGTCAGTTTAGGCACCCGTGCGTTGGCCACCGCCTGGATCAGTTTCGAGCCGTGCTTGATCACGCCTTGCTGTTCCGATTCGGTGCCGACCATGAAACCCGTGGTGTTGTGGAAAAACAGCAGCGGCGTCTGGCTCTGGTCGCACAACTGGATGAACTGCGCCGCCTTGCTCGCACCTTGCGGGGTGATCGGGCCGTTGTTGCCGATGAAGCCGCAGGCGCGGCCCTGGATTTTCAGTTGGCCGCAAAGGGTTTGCTGATCGAACTCGCCTTTGAATTCGAGAAAGTCCGACTCGTCAGCAATCCGCGCGATGATTTCGCGCACGTCGTAGGGTTTTTTCGCATCGTCGGGGATCAGCCCCAGCAGTTCGTCGATGGGGTAGAGCGGTTCGTTGTATGGCGGCTCCGGCAGCCAGGGCAGCTGCTCGTTCCATGGCAGCATGCGCATGATGTCGCGGACCTGGCGTATGCCGTCAGCGTCGTTTTCAGCGAGATATTCGGCAGTGCCGGCGACCTGCGCGTGCATCTCGGCGCCACCGAGTTCTTCATCGGTGGCCACTTCGCCGGTCGCCGCTTTGAGCAATGGCGGGCCGGCGAGGAACAGCTTGGCCTTGCCGCGCACCACCACCACGTAATCCGACAACCCCGGTTGATAGGCGCCGCCTGCGGTGGCCGAGCCGTGTACCACGGTGATCTGCGGCAAACCCATCGCTGACATGCGCGCCTGATTGGCGAAACTGCGCGCGCCTTCGACAAAAATCTCCGCCGCGTAGTTGAGATTGGCACCGCCGCTTTCAGCGAGGGTGATCATCGGCAGTTTGTTCTCCCGCGCGATCTGTTGCAGGCGCAGGGATTTTTTCAGGCCGCTCGGCGAGATCGTGCCACCCTTGATTGCGCTGTTGTTGGCGACCACCATCGCACGGATGCCGCAGACATAACCGATCCCGGCAATCAGCCCGCCACCGGCCGAGCTGCCGTCCTTGTCGTCATGCAACTTGTAGCCGGCGAGGCTGGCCAGTTCGAGGAACGGCGCGCCGGGGTCGAGCAGCAGGTTCAGGCGCTCGCGGGGCAACAGTTGCCCGCGTTTGCTGAATTTGTCTTTGGCTTCGGCGGCCTTGTTCAGCAGGTTCTGTTCGAGCTGCTGCACCTGCTCGATGGCGGCGAGCATGGCCGCGCGGTTGCGCGCGAACGCTTCGCTGTGCGGATCGAGTTGCGACTGAATCTGCGCCATGGCTTATTCCTTGTCCTTGAGCACGTCGGGACGCAACACTTCTGGTAAATACGCGCGGTGAAAACCATTGAACGATTCGCTGTGGCTGGCTTTGTGCAGCGGCCAGGCGCGGCTGCCGAGGCTGGCGGCGCCGTCGATTTTCACCGTGGTGCCGCTGATGAATGCCGCTGCCGGGCTGAGCAGAAACACGATCGCCGCACTGACTTCCGATTCGGTGCCGATACGCTTGAGCGGCACATGCTCGCGCAGGGTCGGAATCACTGCTTTGAATGCGCCCTCGTAAGTGTCCATGCCGCTGGAGGCGATCCAGCCCGGCGCCACGGCGTTGACCCGGACCCCGGCGTAACCCCACTCGAACGCAGCAGTCTTGGTGAAGTTGTCCATGCCTGAACGCGCGGCGCCCGAGTGGCCCATGCCGGGCATGCCGCCCCACATATCGGCAAGCATGTTGACGATGCTGCCGCCGTGTTTGCTCATCGACTGGTTGAACACTTCGCGGGCCATCAGAAAGCCGCCGACCAGATTGGTCCGCAGCACGGTTTCGAAGCCCTTCTGATTGATCGAGGCCAAGGGCGACGGGTATTGGCCGCCGGCGTTGTTGACCAGACCGTGGATCGGCCCGTGTTCGGCGATCAGCTCTTTGACCAGTTGCTTGACCGCTTCTTCATCGCGGATATCGCAGGCCTTCCAGTGCGCGCGGCCGCCGTCCTCGGCGATTTCGGCGGCGACCTTTTCCAGCTTTTCCGGCTTGCGCCCGACCAGCAGCACATCGGCGCCAAGGGCCGCCAGTTCATGGGCGGTGCAGCGACCGATGCCGCTGCCGCCACCGGTGACAATCAGGTTCTGGCCGCTGAACAGATCGGCGCGAAAAATCGACGCGTAAGCCATGCACACCATCCTCTAGTCGAGCTGTTCGGCGATGCTCTGCGGCACCGGGATCTGGATTTCCAATAGTTGCTGGGCGAAGGCTTTGCCTTGCGGGTCGATGCGCAGACTGGCGACACCGCCACCGCCGAGGGCGTTTTCCAAAAGAAAATTGAGGCTTTGGGTGCCGGGCAGATACCAGCGTTCGACACGCCCGAGCACCGGATCGAGGACGTGGCGCATCCAGTCGACCACCACCGAAGGGGTCAGCGCTTCGGCGATCCATGGCAGGTAATCGGGATGGCGCGGCATCACGCCGATGTTGCTGTGGTTGCCCTTGTCGCCGGAGCGCGCCACCGCCAGTTTCACCAGCGGCACACTGGCATCGGCGCGGCCCTGGGGTCTGGGGGGCTGATGGGCGAGCGGCAAATCTGCGCTGTCGAGGGCCACTGGGTCGGGGAGGGTGCACGGATGGCGCTCACCGGCCATGTCGATTTGCAGCGTGCAGGCATTTTTATCTATGAGAAATGAGAACAGGCGGATGACCGGGTACACGGTCGGACGTCCGCCGACGATGCCGGTCAGACCGGGCGCCATACCGGTCGCGGCCTGGGCGATCTCTTTGGAAAACAGCACCAGCGCGCGTTTGTCAGGATGGCGCACGGCGATTTTGATCACCACTTCACGGCTGTCGCGGCGCTGGCCGTGGGGGCCGTAGGTGGCTTCGCTGCCGAGCAGTTCGACATGGGTTTCGCTGTACGGCGCCCAGCCGCGCAGGCTGAACATCTCGGCGGTCTTGTCGATGATCGCCTGACTGACCCGCCGCGCCTTGTCCACCGCGTCGATGCCGGCCATCAGGCAACTGGCGGTGCAGCGAAAACCGTCCGGGTACGTGGCGCTGACCTTGTATTTGTCGCTGGGCGGCAGGCCTTTGGCACCGTGCACCTGCACGACGTTTTTGCCTTGTTGCTGGAGTTTGACCTCAGTGAAATCGCAGATAACGTCGGGTAACAGATAGGCCTGCGGATCGCCGATTTCGTAGAGCATCTGCTCGCCAACGGTCAGCGGCGTGACCAGGCCGCCGGAGCCTTCGGGTTTGCTGACGAGGAACTGGCCATCGGCGCTGACCTCGATGATCGGAAAACCGATGTGCTCGTAATCCGGCACCTCGCGCCAGTCGGTGAAATTACCGCCGGTGCACTGCGCGCCGCATTCGATGATGTGCCCGGCCAGCGCGGCCTGGGCGAGTTTGTCGTAGTCATGCCACGACCAACCGAATTCGTGAACCAGCGCCGCACTGACCACGGCGCTGTCGACCACCCGGCCGGTGATGACAATGTCGGCACCCAGGCGCAGCGCTTCGACAATTCCCGGCGCGCCGAGGTAGGCGTTGGTCGACACGCACATGCGCGGAAGTGGCGCGCCGCTGAACATTTCGCGGATATCGGCGGGGTTTTTGAGCTGTCCTTGCAAGTCGTCGCCGAGCAACACGGCGATCTTCAGCTGGACCCCAGCCTGGTCGCAGGCTGCTTGCAGGGCCGCCGCGCAAGCCTGCGGATTGACCCCACCGGCATTGCTGATCACGCGGATCTTCTGTTCGGCCAGTTGCGTCAGCAGCGGCGCCAGCACTTCAACGAAGTCACCCGCGAACCCGGCCTGCGGGTCTTTCAGGCGCGCGCCGGCCATCAGCGACATGGTGATTTCGGCCAGATAATCGAACACCAGATAATCCAGGTTTCCGCCGGAGACAAGCTGGGCGGCAGCAGTGGAAGTGTCGCCCCAAAAAGCACTGGCGCAGCCGATTCGCACGGTGGTTGGCATTTTTATCTCCGACTCAGGGACCTGCGACAGAAGTGTCTGGAGGCTACCAAGCAAGCGCTTGGTTTGTAAACAGGCGAAACATTCTTCTGCCCAAGCGCTTGCTTGGTGCCCGCGCGCGGCTTAAATTGCGCGCAACCCTGCGGTTACAGGGGGCAACACACTGATCGACTGTAGGAGAGAACGGGTGGACGAGCAAAAAGCCCTGCGGGTCATGCGCGAACTGGTCGACCACGGCCAGTTGACCGACCCGGACAGCGCCCGTGGCAAATTGCTGCAAGTGGCGGCTCACCTGTTTCGCAACAAAGGCTACGAGCGCACCACGGTGCGTGATCTGGCCAGCGCTGTGGGCATCCAGTCGGGCAGTATTTTTCATCACTTCAAAAGCAAGGATGAAATTCTCCGCGCGGTGATGGAAGAAACCATCCGCTACAACACCGCGCTGATGCGCGCAGCTCTGGCCGAAGCCGGTGACGTGCGCGAGAAAGTGCTGGCGCTGATTCGCTGCGAATTGCAGTCGATCATGGGCGGCAGTGGCGAGGCGATGGCAGTGCTGGTGTACGAATGGCGCTCATTGTCCGAAGACGGCCAGGCTAAAGTCCTTGCTTTACGTGACGTTTATGAAGACATCTGGCTGCAGGTTCTGGGCGAGGCCAAGGACGCCGGCTATATTCGCGGCGACGTTTTTATTACCCGACGTTTCCTTACCGGCGCACTGTCCTGGACCACCACCTGGTTCCGTGCCGGCGGCAGTTTGAGCCTCGATCAGCTCGCCGATGAAGCGCTGATTCTGGTCCTCGAAGCGCGTTGAACGGTTGTCGGACCGGCCGACAAACTGGCTAAGTCGGCGAAACCGCCTAGCTTGAATGCATTGATCGCTATTTTTTTCGGGGAGTGGGGTGTTTTGAAGTCTTCGCCAATTCGGACAGCCGCCGGGCTGATGCTCGCTGCGCTGGCTGCGTTATGGGTATTGCCCGTTCAGTCAGCGCAATTGGTCCGGGTCGGCGCCGCGCATTTCCCGCCCTACACGATTCGCCCGGAAAACGGCGCCGACACCGGCCTGTTGCCGCAATTGATCGAGGCGTTGAACCGCTCGCAGAGCGACTATCAGTTCGTCCTGGTGCCGACGTCGATCCCGCGCCGCTTCGGTGATTTCAAGCAGGGCCGCATCGATATGGCGATCTTCGAGAACCCCGAGTGGGGCTGGAAGGACATTCCCCACGATGACGTCGACATGGGCCTGGAAGACGCCGAGATTTTCGTCGCGCAACGCGAGGACGGCCGCCAGCAAAACTACTTCTCGAGCCTGTCAGGCAAACGTCTGGCGCTGTTCAGCGGTTATCACTACGAATTTGCCAACTTCAACGCCGACCCGAAATACCTCGCGCACAACTACAACGCCACGCTGACCTATTCCCACGACAGCAACCTGCTGATGGTCCTGCGCGGGCGCGCCGACATTGCCCTGGTGACCCGCTCCTATCTGTTCGATTACCTGCTGCGCAACGAGAAGGTCCGCGATGAGCTGTTGGCGTCGCAGCGTACCGATCAGATCTATCACCATTACGCGATTCTGCGGCCAAGCGCTCCGATCACCGGCGACGCCTTCGGCAATCTGTTGCAGCGTCTGCGTGACAATGGCGAATTGCTGAAGATTTTCGAGCCTTACAAGATTGCCGTAGTGCCCGTGCCGCATCACTGAAGCGCTGTTTTCGTCCCGCGCTTAAATTTCCCTTCCCGGCTCACGTCACTTCGTTGAACTGTCGACGATTACGTGAGCCCGACCCATGTCCAATCTGAATGACCTGACTGCCCTGGCGTTGCCCTCGGGCAGTCGCTTGATCGCTGATGCTACCGAGAGCCGCTTGAGCCTGAGCCTGGACGGGCAACCGCTGATTCGGCTGCGCCTGGACCGCGAGGCCAATGGCCCGATTCAGCTTGATGAACGTTTTGCCCTGCCGCCCGGGCAAGCCTTGTGGGCCGCCTGTTATTGGCTGTTCGCCCGTGATCCGGTGTGCCAGCAATTGACCTGGCAACTCGATCAGCCGCCGACCGAAGCCTTGCGCAGTGGTCTGCTGATCAATACCGAAGTCGCCGGTGAGTATCGCTGCGAGCGCACGCTGTTCTGGCAACTGCCGCAGCCGTGGCTGGGCACTTCACTGACCGGCAGCTATCCGCAGCAAATGGTCATCAGCCATGGCAAGCGCCATCCGCTGCGACCGGTGAAGCCGCGTGGTGAAGTCTATCGGCGTTTCGATGCCCGGCTCGGCGCTTGGATTTCCTTGCGAACGCTGGAAATCGAGGAAGATCTGTCGCGCTTCAATCGCTGGCAGAACAGCCCGCGCGTGGCGAGTTTCTGGCAGGAGGAGGGCAGCCTTGAGCAGCATCGCGACTATCTCAACAAGCTCGATGCCGATCCGCACACGCTGACGCTGATCGGCTGTTTCGATGATCAGCCGTTCGCTTATTTCGAAGCCTACTGGGCCAAGGAAGATCGCATCGCGCCGTTCTACGATGCCGGCGATTACGACCGTGGCATTCACATGCTGGTCGGTGAGGAAAGTCATCGCGGCCCGCATAAAGTGGCGAGTTGGTTATCGGCGCTGGTGCATTACCTGTTTCTCGATGATCCACGCACCCAGCGCGTGGTCGCCGAACCGCGTGCCGACAACGCGAAGATGATCGGGCATATGCACAACCAATGCTTTCACTGCGAGAAGGAATTCGATTTTCCGCACAAGCGCGCGGCGCTGATGATTCTGGGGCGGGAGCGGTTTTTTGATCGGTGCCGGTTGGCCTGATGTATTCGGCCTCGGAATTTCGTTGGGTCAGAGGCCGCTTTCGCGAGCAGGCTCGCTCCCACACTGGATTTGTGTCGTTAATCAAACCCTGTGGGAGCGAGCCTGCTCGCGAATGGCTTGACGCAGAATCCGGATCCTAACGACGACCCGCAATCACCGCATCACGCCGACTGCCCGAGACCTTGCGGCAGTGCACCAGCGCATCACGAATCATGAAGTTGACCAGAGTGGGCGATACACCCAATTCCTTGGCGATGTCTTTCTGCGGCACGCCGTGCAAGCGGTACATCTCGAAGGCATAACGGGTGCGGCTGGGCAGTTCGGTCAGCGCATCGGCGATGTGTTCGAGGGTCGAGAAGTTGATGTGCGAAGTTTCCGGCGAAGCGCCCTGAATCACCACGTTCAAGCCTTCCTCTTCCGGGCCTGAGTATTTCTGTTCGAGCGCCTGCTTGCGGTAGTGATCGATGGCGAGGTTGCGCACGATCTGGAACAGGTAGCTCAGCTGAGCCTTGATCGACGACGTGATCGGCGGCGCCGATTGCAGTCGGAAAAACGCATCCTGAACCACATCTTCGGCACGAGACCTGCAACCGGTAATGCGGGCTGCAATCTTGACCAGAATCAGTCGATTGTCGACGAATGCCTGAAGTAGCGGTGAATCGCACCTGCTTGTGGATACTTGTTCCGTCATGGAAATCACCTTGCTGCCAATAGGTTAGTGGGAGGGCCTCGGGGGACGGCGCCGTCCTACACATCGAGCGACAAATTATGTTGAATGATAATGATTGTCAAATGAGAAAGAGAGGTATTGCTGTAAGGCGATGTGTTTTGCCAACTGCGACACGCCGCCGCACCCCAGCCCCGCTGGTAGTCGCGCCTGCCGACTAATTATTTCCCCACTCCATCCGTTCTCATTGGTGAATGGCCCGGGTGCAGATCCCCGGCCTCAGCGCATTCCGATGCCCTGCGTGGTCGGCACAGACCGCGCCCTGCACGCCTCTCGACAGGTGTGACGCAGCCACCCGATTCCACTTGCAAGCCGAATTCAGGCAGGAAACCTCATGACCGACGCGTTCGAACTCCCCAGCACCCTGGTCTATGCCCTCAAGCGTCGCGCGGCCCTGACGCCGGACCGACTGGCCTTGCGTTTTCTCGCCGAAAACCCGGAGCAGGCTGTGGTGCTCAGCTATCGCGAACTGGATCAACGCGCGCGCACCATCGCCGCTGCGTTGCAGGCTCAGGCTGGATTCGGTGAGCGTGCGGTGCTGCTGTTTCCCAGTGGCGCGGATTACGTCGCGGCGTTTTTCGGCTGCCTGTATGCCGGTGTGATTGCGGTGCCGGCCTATCCGCCGGAATCCGCGCGTCGTCATCATCAGGAGCGATTGCTGTCGATCATCGTCGACGCCGAACCCACGCTATTGCTGACCAGCGCCGACCTGCGCGATGCCTTGCAACAAATCGACGGCGCGCCGCCGCTGTTGTGTGTCGACACCCTCGACAGCGCACTGGCCGAACAGTGGGTTGAACCGAGCCTGCCAGCCGAGCACATCGCCTTTCTGCAATACACTTCCGGCTCCACCGCGCTGCCCAAGGGCGTGCAGGTCAGCCATGGCAATCTGGTCGCCAACGAACTGCTGATCCGTCACGGTTTCGGCATCGACGTCAACCCGGACGACGTCATCGTCAGCTGGTTGCCGCTGTACCACGACATGGGGCTGATCGGCGGCCTGCTGCAACCGATTTTCAGCGGCGTGCCGTGCATTCTGATGTCGCCGGCCTACTTCCTCGGCCGGCCGTTGCGCTGGCTGGAAGCGATCGCCGAATACGGCGGCACCATCAGCGGCGGCCCGGATTTCGCCTACCGTTTGTGCAGTGAGCGGGTCAGCGAATCGGCCCTTGAGCGCCTCGATCTGAGCCGCTGGCGCGTGGCCTATTCCGGTTCCGAGCCGATCCGTCTCGATACCCTCGAGCGCTTCGCGGAAAAATTCGCTGCTTGCGGTTTCAGCGACAACAGTTTCATGGCCTCGTACGGTCTGGCCGAGGCGACCCTGTTTGTCGCTGGCACACCGCGCGGCACCGGCATCCCGGCGCTGCGCGTGGACGATCAGGCGCTGGCGCAAAACCGCGCCGAGCCGGGCGATGGCAGCGCGATCATGAGCTGCGGCATCAGCCAGCCTGAGCACGCGGTGCTGATCGTCGAACCGAATACCCTCGAAGAACTCGCCGACAACGCCGTCGGCGAAGTCTGGGCCGCCGGCCCGAGCATCGCCCACGGTTATTGGCGCAACCCCGAAGCCAGCGCCAAGACTTTTGTCCAGCACGCCGGCCGCACCTGGTTGCGCACCGGCGACCTGGGTTTTATCCGTGCGGGCGAGTTGTTCGTCACCGGGCGCCTGAAAGACATGCTCATCGTCCGCGGACACAACCTCTATCCGCAGGACATCGAGCAGACCGTCGAGCGCGAAGTCGAAGTGGTGCGCAAGGGCCGCGTGGCGGCGTTCGCGGTCACTCACGACGGCGAAGAGGGCATCGGCATCGCTGCGGAAATCAGCCGCAGCGTGCAGAAAATCCTTGCGCCAGATGCGCTGATCAAAGCCATTCGCCAAGCCGTGGCCGAGGCGTATCAGGAGGCGCCAAGCGTGGTGGTGCTGCTCAATCCGGGCGCGTTGCCGAAAACCTCCAGCGGCAAACTGCAGCGCTCGGCGTGCCGCAATCGTCTGGCTGATGGCAGCCTCGACAGTTACGCGCTGTTCCCTTCGATCACAGCCGCAACGGAAAACGCGACCAGCAGCACTTCGGACCTTGAAGCGTTGATCGGGCAAATCTGGGCCGAGCAACTCAACGTCAAGCAGGTCAGTGGCGACGACCATTTCTTTCTGCTCGGCGGCAACTCGATCGCTGCCACGCAAGTAGTGGCGCGGGTTCGCGAAGCACTCGGTGTCGAGCTGAGCCTGCGCCTGCTGTTCGAAGCGCCAACCCTCTCCGCTTTCGCCGCCGCTGTGGCGCAGCTAAAACAGGACGGCGGCAGCGCTCAAGGTCCGATCAGCACCTTGTCGCGCAGTGAGCCGATGCCGCAGTCGCTGGCACAAAACCGTCTGTGGATCACCTGGCAACTCGATCCACAGAGCAGCGCCTACAACATTCCCGGCGGCCTGCGCTTGCGTGGCGAGCTGGACGAAGACGCCGTGCGCAGCAGCTTCCAGCAACTGATCGAACGCCACGAATCCTTGCGCACACGTTTCTTCGAACGCGACGGCGTGGCATTGCAGCAAGTGCTCGCCGCTGCAGAACTCAATCTGCAACTGATCGACATCAGCGACCTGCCAATTCCCGAGCGCGAAGCCCGCGCCGAGCAGATTCGCGAAGACGAGGCGCGCACTCGGTTCGATCTGGAAAAAGGCCCGTTGCTGGCGGTGACACTGGTGCGTCTCGATGACGAAGAACATCAACTGCTGGTGACCCTGCATCACATCATCGCTGACGGCTGGTCGCTGAATATCCTGCTCGACGAATTCTCGCGTCTCTACGCGGCGGCAACCCAAGGGACGCCGGCGACACTGGCAGCGATGCCCACGCAATACGCCGATTACGGCAACTGGCAGCGGCAATGGCTGGCGCAAGGCGAGGGCGAGCGGCAACTGGCGTACTGGAAAGCGCAGTTGGGCGAAGAACATCCGCCACTGGAACTGGCCACCGATCACCCGCGCTCGGCCAGACACAACCACAGCGCCGCGCGCCACAGCGTGCGCTTGAGTACCGAACTCAGCGAGGCGATCCGCCAGACTGCGCAGGCCCACCAGGCCACGCCGTTCATGCTTCTGCTCGCTGCGTTGCAAAGTTTGCTGCACCGCTACAGTGGTCAGCGCGACATTCGCATCGGCGTGCCCAACGCCAACCGTCCGCGCCTGGAAACCCAAAGCCTGATCGGCTTCTTCATCAATACCCAGGTGTTGCGTGCGCAAATCGATTCGCGCCTGACATTTGCCGAGCTGCTGAACCAGACCCGCCAGGCCGCACTCGGCGCCCAGGCCAATCAGGATCTGCCCTTCGAACAACTGCTCGAAGCGTTCCCGCAGGCCCGCGAACAGGGACTGTTCCAGGTCATGTTCAACCATCAGCAGCGCGACCTCAGTGCGCTCAAGCGCCTGCCGGGTCTGCTCGCCGAAGAACTGCCGTGGCACAGCCGCGAAGCCAAGTTCGATCTGCAATTGCACAGCGAAGAGGATCGCAACGGTCGCCTGAGCTTGTCCTTCGACTACGCCAGCGAACTGTTCGATGCCACGACCATCGAGCGTCTGGCCGAGCATTTCCATAATCTGCTCAGCGAGGTCTGCGAACAGCCACAGCAGGCCATCGGCGATCTGCGCTTGCTGACCGCCAGCGAGCAGAATCAACAGAAGGACTGGAGCGTCGCTCCGTGCACCCCGGCGCAACACTGGCTGCCGGAACTGCTCGAGCAACAATCGCGCAACACCCCGCAACGCACCGCGCTGGTGTGGGACGGCGGTAGTCTGGATTTTGCCGAGCTGCACACGCAAGCCAACCGGCTCGCCCATTACCTGCGCGACAAAGGCGTTGGCCCGGACGTGTGCGTGGCCATCGCCGCCGAGCGTTCGCCGCAACTGCTGATCGGTCTGCTGGCGATCATCAAGGCCGGCGGCGCCTATGTGCCGCTTGATCCGGATTATCCGGCCGAACGCCTCGCGTACATGCTCCGCGACAGCGGCGTCGAACTGCTCCTGACCCAGACGCAATTGCTCGAGCGTTTGCCGGCCAGCGATGGCGTCAGCGTGATCGCCATGGATGCGCTGCACTTGGATAAATGGCCGAGCCAGGCACCGGGCCTGCGACTGCACGGCGACAACCTCGCCTACGTGATTTACACCTCGGGTTCCACCGGGCAACCGAAAGGCGTCGGCAACACCCACGCCGCGCTGGCCGAGCGCCTGCAATGGATGCAGGACGCTTATCGTCTCGACGAAACCGACGTGCTGATGCAAAAAGCGCCGATCAGTTTCGACGTCTCGGTGTGGGAATGCTTCTGGCCGCTGATCAGCGGCGCGCGTCTGCTGCTTGCCGCCCCCGGCGAGCACCGCGACCCGCATCGCATCGCGCAACTGGTCCAGCAATACGGCGTGACCACGCTGCACTTCGTCCCACCGCTGCTGGCGCTGTTCATCGACGAGCCGCTGAGTGCCGAGTGCACCAGCCTGCGCCGGGTGTTTTCCGGCGGTGAAGCCTTGCCCGCCGAGTTGCGCAACCGTGTGCTGACGCAACTGCCGGCGGTGCAATTGCACAACCGTTATGGCCCGACTGAAACCGCGATCAATGTCACCCATTGGCACTGCACAACTGCCGATGGTGAGCGCTCGCCGATTGGCCGGCCGCTGGGCAATGTGGTCTGCCGCATTCTCGATGCCGATCTCAATCCAGTACCGGCGGGTGTGGCGGGCGAGCTGTGCATCAGCGGTATTGGTCTGGCTCGCGGTTACCTGGGTCGTCCGACGTTGACCGCCGAGCGTTATGTCGTCGATCCACTGGGCGAGCAGGGTGCCCGCTTGTACCGCACCGGCGACCGTGCGCGCTGGTCCTCGGATGGCGTTATCGAATACCTCGGCCGTCTCGATCAGCAGGTCAAACTGCGTGGCTTTCGCGTCGAACCGGAAGAAATCCAGGCGCGACTGCTGGCGCAAAATGGCGTCGCCCAAGCCTTGGTTCTGGTGCGGGAAACCGCTGCCGGTGCGCAACTGATCGGCTACTTCACGGCGAGCGATGCGCAGGAAAATGCCGACCAACAAATCGCTCGATTGAACAACGCTTTGGCCGCTGAGCTGCCGGAATACATGGTGCCCGCACAATTGCTGCGCCTTGATGCGATGCCGCTGAGCCCCAGCGGCAAACTTGATCGCCGCGCCTTGCCCGAGCCGCAATGGCAAGTGCGTGAACACATCGAACCGGTCAGCGAACTGGAGCAACAGATCGCCGCGATCTGGCGCGAAGTGCTGGGTCTGAAGCAGATCGGCCTGCGCGACGATTTCTTTGCTCTCGGCGGTCATTCGCTGCTGGCCACGCAGATCATTTCACGCACACGTCAGGCCTGTGACGTCGAACTGCCGCTGCGCACCTTGTTCGAGCACAGCGAACTGGGCGATTACGCCGAACAGATTCGCCTGATCCAGGTCAGCGGCCGCACCAACCAACAGTTGCCGATCGCAAAAATCGACCGCAGCCAAGCGGTGCCGCTGTCCTATTCGCAGCAGCGCATGTGGTTCCTCTGGCAGATGGAACCGGACAGCCCGGCGTACAACGTCGGCGGCATGGCGCGCTTGCGCGGCGTGCTGCATGTCGAGCATTTCGAGGCGGCGTTGCAGGCGCTGATCCTGCGCCACGAAACCCTGCGCACCACATTCCCAAGTATCGATGGCGTCGCCCGCCAACAGGTGCATGCCGAGACCGGCGTGCGCATGGGCTGGAAGGATTTCTCCAGCCTGCCGGCAGAAGTCCGGGAGCTACAAGTCCAGCAACTGGCCGATGCAGAAGCGCACCAGCCGTTCAATCTGGAAACCGGACCGTTGCTGCGTGCCTGTCTGGTCAAGACCGCCGAGCACGAGCATTACTTCGTCCTGACCCTGCACCACATCGTCACCGAAGGCTGGGCGATGGACATCTTTGCCCGTGAACTCAGTGCGCTGTATGAAGCGTTCGTCGATGAGCGCGAATCACCGCTCGCGCCGCTGCCGGTGCAATACCTCGACTACAGCGTCTGGCAGCGTCAGTGGCTGGAGTCCGGCGAGCGCCAGCGCCAGCTCGATTACTGGACCGCGCAGCTCGGTCGCGAACATCCGCTGCTGGAACTGCCCGGCGACCGTCCGCGTCCACCGGTGCAGAGCCATCAGGGCGAGCTGTTCCGTTTCGATCTGAGTGACGATCTCGCTGCGCGGGTGCGGGCGTTCAATGCGCAAAACGGCCTGACCCTGTTCATGACCATGACCGCAGCGCTCGCCACGCTGCTCTACCGCTACAGCGGCCAGACCGACCTGCGCATCGGTGCGCCGGTGGCCAACCGCATCCGCCCGGAAAGCGAAGGGCTGATCGGTGCGTTTCTCAACACCCAGGTGCTGCGTTGCCAGCTCGACGGGCAGATGTCGGTCGGCGAACTGTTCGAGCAGGTGCGCCACACCGTGATCGAAGGCCAGTCCCATCAGGATCTGCCGTTCGATCATCTGGTCGAAGCCTTGCAGCCGCCACGCAGCGCGGCTTACAACCCGCTGTTCCAGGTGATGTGCAACGTGCAGCGCTGGGAATTCCAGCAGAGCCGCACCCTCGCTGGTATGACCGTCGAGTACCTGGCCAACGATGCTCGGGCGACCAAGTTCGATCTCAATCTGGAAGTCACCGACCTCGACCATCGCCTCGGCTGCTGCCTGACTTACAGCACCGATCTGTTCGACGAGCCGACCATCGAACGCATGGCCAGGCATTGGCGCAACCTGCTTGAAGCGTTGATCGCTGATCCGCAGCAACGCCTCAGCGAACTGCCGTTGCTCGACAACACCGAGCAACAGCACCTGCTCGACAGCCTTGGCATCGATCCGGGCGAGCATCGTCTCGACCAGTGCATCCATCATCTGTTTGCCGAACAGGCACTGGCGCGCAAAGACGCGCCGGCGCTGACCTTCGCCGGGCAGACCCTGAGCTACGCCGAACTCGATGCCCGGGCCAATCGTCTGGCCTGGGCGCTGCGTGAGCGTGGGGTCGGCCCGCAAGTGCGGGTGGGTCTGGCGCTGGAGCGTTCGCTGGAAATGGTCATCGGCCTGCTGGCGATTCTCAAGGCTGGCGGCGCCTATGTGCCGCTGGATCCGGAGTACCCGCTGGATCGTCTGCATTACATGATTGAAGACAGCCGCATCGGCCTGCTGCTCAGCGATCGGGCGATGTTTCAGGCCCTGGGTGACTTGCCGTCAGACGTGGCGCGCTGGTGCCTGGAAGATGACAGTCCGGGATTGGCCGACTACCCGGCCGGCGAGCTACCGTTTATCAGCCTGCCGCAACATCAGGCCTACCTGATTTACACCTCGGGCTCGACCGGCAAACCGAAAGGCGTGGTGGTCTCCCACGGTGAAATTGCCATGCACTGCCAGGCCGTGATCGAACGCTTCGGCATGCGCCCGGACGACTGTGAACTGCATTTCTATTCGATCAACTTCGACGCTGCCACCGAACGTCTACTGGTGCCGCTGCTCAGCGGTGCGCAGGTGGTGTTGCGGGCGCAGGGCCAGTGGGACGCGGAAGAAATCTGCGGCTTGATTCGCACGCATCGAATCAACGTCCTCGGTTTCACGCCGAGCTACGGCAGCCAGTTGGCGCAGTTCCTTGCCACGCAGAATGACGTCCTGCCGGTGCGCATGATCATCACCGGCGGTGAAGCGCTGACCGGCGAGCATCTGCAGCGCATCCGCGCGGCGTTCCAGCCAGCGCTGTTCTTCAACGCCTACGGCCCGACTGAAACCGTGGTCATGCCGCTGGCCAGTCTGGCGCCGCAGGTACTGGAAGAGGGCGCCGGCAGTGTGCCGATTGGTAGCGTGATCGGGTCGCGAGTCGCCTACATTCTCGATGCCGATCTGGCCTTGGTGCCGCAAGGCGCGACCGGTGAATTGTTTGTCGGCGGCGCCGGTCTGGCTCAGGCCTATCACGACCGCCCGGGCATCAGCGCCGAGCGTTTTGTCGCTGACCCGTTTACCGCTGATGGCGGGCGCATGTATCGCACCGGCGACCTGGTGCGCCAGCGTGCCGATGGTCTGGTCGAGTATCTGGGGCGGATCGACCATCAAGTGAAAATCCGCGGTTTCCGCATCGAACTGGGCGAAATCGAAACGCGCCTGCTCGATCATTCTTCGATCCGCGAAGCCGTGGTGCTGGCGCTGGATGCGCCGAGTGGCAAGCAGTTGGTGGGTTACCTCGTTACAGAGGTCGCCGGGCAAGGCGAAGCGCAACAGGCTGAACTGCGCGAAGCGCTCAAGTCGCACCTCAAGGCGCAACTGCCGGACTACATGGTGCCGACCCAGCTGATGCTGCTGGCAAGCATGCCGCTGACCGCCAACGGCAAACTCGACCGCCGCGCCTTGCCGGCGCCGGACACGGACCTCAATCGTCAGGTCTATGTCGCGCCGAGCAACGAGCTTGAGCAGACCCTGGCGCAGATCTGGTGCGATGTGCTTAACGTCAGGCAGGTCGGCCTCAACGATAACTTCTTCGAACTCGGCGGCGACTCGATTCTGTCGATTCAGGTGGTCAGCCGCGCGCGTCAGCAGGGCATTCACTTCAGCCCGCGCGACCTGTTCCAGCATCAGACTGTGCAGACGCTCGCCGCCGTTGCCAGTCGCACCCAGCAAGTGACGGCCGAGCAAGGCCTGGTGGTCGGCGAGTCGCGCCTGACGCCCATTCAGCACTGGTTCTTCGATACGGACATTCCCCAGCGTCAGCACTGGAATCAGGCGCTGTTGCTGGAACCGACTGTGCGCCTCGAGCCGCAACGATTGCAGCAAGCTTTGCTGGCCGTGATCGAGCAGCACGATGCGCTGCGTCTGCGTTTCACTGAAACCGATGATGCATGGCAAGCGACGCATCAAGCGCTGACGAATGAGGATGTGCTCAGGCAAGTCGGCGTCGATTCGCTGGATCGGTGCGAATCTCTGTTCGCCGACGCGCAACGCAGTCTGCATCTGCGCAACGGCCCGTTACTGCGCGCGGTGCTGGTCGATGTTGCGGATGTTCAGCAACGCCTGTTCATCGCCATCCACCACTTGGTCGTCGACGGCGTTTCCTGGCGCGTGTTGCTGGATGATCTGCAAACCGCCTATCGCCAACTCGACGCTGCGCAGCCGCTGAAACTGCCGGCGAAAACCAGCGCCTTCAAGGACTGGGCCGCGCGTTTGCAGGCTTATGCCGGCAGCGATTCCCTGCGTGAAGAACTCGGTTGGTGGCAAACGCAACTGGCCGGGCCGAGCGCCGATCTGCCTTGCGAAAACCCGCAGGGCGGCAGGCAGAATCGCCATGCGCAAACCGTCAGCGTACGCCTCGATGCCGAGCGCACCCGGCAGTTGCTGCAACAGGCACCGAGCGCTTATCGCACTCAGGTCAACGACCTGCTGCTGACCGCGCTGGCCCGTGTGCTGTGCCGCTGGAGCGGCCAGCCCTCGGCACTGATTCAACTGGAAGGCCACGGTCGCGAAACCCTGTTCGACGAGATCGACCTGACCCGCACCGTCGGTTGGTTCACCAGCGCTTATCCGCTGCGCCTGACTCCGCAAAATATCGAAGAGGCCGCCGGGCAGGGTGCTTCGATCAAGGCGATCAAAGAACAACTGCGCGCCGTTCCGCATAAAGGTCTCGGTTATGGCGTGTTGCGTTATCTGGCCGATGACGGCTGCCGGCAGAGCATGGCCGCGCTGCCGCAGGCGCAGGTCACCTTCAACTATCTCGGCCAGTTCGACCAGAGCTTCGGCAGCGATGCGCTGTTCCGTCCTCTCGATGAGCCAATCGGTGCAGCCCACGATCCGCAGGCGCCGTTGCCCAACGAGCTGAGTGTCGACAGTCAGGTTTACGGTGGAGAACTGCTGCTGCGCTGGACTTTCAGTGCCGAGCGTTACGAGGCGCAAACCATTAACGATCTGGCCGCCGCCTACCTCGGTGAGTTGCAAAGCCTGATCGCCCATTGTCTGCAAGGCGAGGCCGGCGGCCTGACACCATCGGACTTCCCACTGGCGAAACTGACTCAGGCGCAACTCGATGCGCTGCCGGTGCCGGCCGCGCACATCGAAGATGTCTACCCGCTGACGCCGATGCAGGAAGGCATGTTGCTGCACACCTTGCTCGAGCCGGGCACCGGTCTGTACTACATGCAGGATCGATATCGCATCAACAGCGAGCTCGACCCCGAGCGTTTCGCCCAGGCCTGGCAAGCGGTGGTCGCTCGCCATGAAGCATTGCGCGCTTCGTTCTGCTGGAACGTTGGCGAAGACATGCTGCAAGTGATCCACACGCCGGGGCGTACGCCGATTGAGTATCTGGACTGGAGCGCCGTCGCCGAAACCGAGCAGGAACTACGGCTGCAAGCGCTGCTGAAAAGCGAGCGCGAAGCCGGGTTCGATCTGCTCAATCAGGCGCCGTTCCACCTGCGCCTGATCAAGGTCGGCGCGGCGCGCTACTGGTTCATGATGAGCAACCACCACATCCTCATCGACGCCTGGTGCCGTTCGCTGCTGATGAACGACTTCTTCGAGATCTACACCGCCCTCGGTGAAGGTCGTGAAGCGCAGTTGAGCGTGCCGCCGCGTTATCGCGATTACATCGGTTGGCTGCAACGCCAGAACTTGGCCGAGGCGCGGCAGTGGTGGCGGCAGAATCTGCAAGGCTTCGAGCGCACCACGCCGATCCCGAGCGACCGGCCGTTCCTGCGCGAACACGCCGGTGAAAGCGGCGGCATGATCGTCGGCGACCGCTACACCCGCCTCAATGTCGAGGACGGCGCACGGCTGCGGGAACTGGCGCAGGCACATCAACTGACCGTCAACACCTTCGCCCAGGCTGCATGGGCGCTGGTTTTGCGGCGCCTGAGCGGCGATCGCGACGTGCTTTTCGGCGTGACTGTGGCCGGGCGGCCAGTGGAGATGCCGGAAATGCAACGCACCGTCGGCCTGTTCATCAACAGCATCGCCCTGCGCGTGAAGATGCCTGCGGACGATCAGCGCAGCAGCGTGCGTCAATGGCTCAGTGCTTTGCTCGACAGCAACATGCAACTGCGCGAGTACGAATACCTGCCACTGGTAAACATCCAGGAACAGAGCGAATTGCCCAAAGGCCAGCCGTTGTTCGACAGCCTGTTCGTCTTCGAAAACGCCCCGGTGGAAGTCTCGGTGCTTGATCGTGCACAGAGCCTGAATGCGACCTCGGATTCCGGCCGTACCCACACCAACTTCCCGCTGACGGCGGTATGTTACCCGGGCGATGACCTTGGCCTGCACCTGTCCTATGACCAGCGTTACTTCGACGAGGCGACGGTCGAGCGCATGCTCAGTGAGTTCAAGCGCCTGCTGCTGGCGCTGGTCGACGGCTTCCATGGCGACATGGCCGATTTGCCGCTGCTGGGCGACGAAGAGCGCGACTTCCTGCTGCACGGTTGCAACCAGAGCGGCCATGACTATCCGCTGGAGCAAAGCTACGTGGCGTTGTTCGAAGCGCAGGTCGCGGCGCATCCGCAGCGCATCGCCGCCAGTTGCCTCGATCAGCAATTGAGCTATGCCGAACTGAATCACAACGCCAACCGCCTCGGCCATGCCCTGGTCGCTGCCGGTGTGCGCATGGATCAACCGGTGGCGCTGCTGGCCGAGCGTAATCTCGACCTGCTCGCCATGATCATCGGCAGCTTCAAGGCCGGGGCTGGTTATCTGCCGCTGGACCCGGGTCTGCCGAGCCAGCGCCTGAGCCGCATCATCGAGCTGAGCCGCACGCCGTTGCTGGTGTGCAGCGCAGCCTGCCTTGAGCAGGCGCAGACCTTGCTCGAAGAGTTTGGCTGTTCGAATCGCCCGCGCCTGCTGGTATGGGAAGAGGTCCAGGCATCGGTGGCAGCGAGGCACAATCTCGGCATCCACAGTGGCCCGGACAATCTCGCCTATGTGATCTACACCTCGGGTTCGACCGGGCTGCCAAAAGGCGTGATGGTCGAGCAACGCGGCATGCTCAACAATCAGTTGAGCAAACGTCCGTACCTCGACTTGAGCGCGGCCGATGTGATCGCGCAGACCGCCTCGCAAAGCTTCGACATTTCCGTCTGGCAGTTCCTCGCCGCGCCATTGTTCGGCGCGCGGGTCGACATCGTCCCGAACGCGATTGCCCACGATCCGCAAGGTCTGCTGGCGCATGTACAGGCGCAGGGCATCACCGTGCTGGAGAGTGTGCCGTCGCTGATTCAGGGCATGCTCGCCGCTGATCACATGAGCCTTGATGGTTTGCGCTGGATGTTGCCGACCGGTGAAGCGATGCCGCCGGAACTGGCCCATCAATGGCTGCTGCGTTACCCGGACGTTGGTCTGGTCAATGCTTACGGCCCGGCGGAATGCTCGGATGACGTGGCGTTCTTCCGCGTCGACATGGCGTCGACGCGCGGCAGCTATTTGCCGATCGGCACGCCGACCGACAATAACTTGCTGTACCTGGTCGATGGCGCGCTGGAACTGGTGCCTTTGGGCGCGGTGGGTGAGTTGTGTGTCGCCGGGACCGGCGTCGGTCGCGGTTATGTCAGCGATCCGCTGCGCACCGCGCCGGTGTTTGTGCCGAATCCGTTCGGCGCGCCGGGCGAACGCCTGTACCGCACCGGTGACCTGGCACGGCGCCGCACCGACGGCGTGCTGGAATACGTCGGCCGCGTCGATCATCAAGTGAAGATTCGCGGTTACCGCATCGAGCTCGGTGAAATCGAAGCGCGCCTGCATGAACAACCGGAAGTGCGCGACGCGGCGGTTGCTGTGCAGGAAGGCGTCAACGGCAAGCATCTGGTGGGCTACCTGGTCGCGGCCGATGCACCGCTCAATCCGGGCGAGCGCCTGGAGCGGATCAAGCAGCGCCTGCGCGCCGAACTGCCGGAATACATGGTGCCGCTGCACTGGCTATGGCTGGAGCAAATGCCCCTCAATGCCAACGGCAAACTCGACCGAAAAGCCTTGCCAACGCTGGAGATCGGTCAGTTGCAGAGTGCGGATTATCTGGCCCCGCGCAACGAGCTGGAGCAGACCCTGGCTGATATCTGGGCTGAGGTGCTGAAAGTGGAAAAGGTCGGCGTGCGCGACAATTTCTTCGAACTGGGCGGGCATTCGCTGCTGGCTACGCAAATTGCATCGCGGGTACAAAAAGCCCTGCAACGCAACGTGCCGCTGCGCGCAATGTTCGAGTGCAGCACGGTGGAGGAACTGGCCGAATACATCGATGGACTGGCGGCCAGTGACATTACCGAGGAGAAAGTTGATCGGTTGAATGACCTGATGGCGGAGCTGGAGGGGTTGTAGTTCTTCAGTGCCTGGGCCGGCCTCTTCGCTGGCAAGCCAGCTCCCACAGTTTTTGCGGTGAGCACAAATCTTGTGAACGACGTTGAACCTTGTGGGAGCTGGCTTGCCAGCGATGGCGTCGGTGAACTCAACACAAATCACCAGTACATGACTGTACATTTCCATCCTTGACGATCAACAACCGGCAGCTCAGTCTGCCGGTTCTGTTTTTTCTCGCGGAGGTGGTCGATGCCCTTTTTCACGGTTGACGGACAAGCACTGCACTACATTGATCAAGGCACCGGCCCCGCCGTGTTGCTGGCCGGCAGTTACCTTTGGGACCAGGCGATGTGGGCGCCACAGATCGCCGCGCTGACCCCGCATTATCGCCTCATTGCCTTGGATTTGTGGGGGCATGGCGAGTCCGGCAAGTTACCCGAAGGCACCACTTCGCTGGACGACATCGCCCGTCAGGCACAGGCCTTGCTCGATCACCTGGACATCGACCGCGTGACTCTGGTCGGGCTGTCGGTCGGCGGCATGTGGGGCGTGCGTTTGGCGCTGTCCGCACCGCAACGTCTCAACGGTCTGGTGCTGATGGACACCTACGTCGGCGTCGAGCCGGAACCGACCCGGCAGTATTACTTCTCGTTGTTCAAGCAGATCGAAGACAGCGGTACCATCTCCGAACAATTGCTCGACATCGTCGTGCCGATCTTTTTCCGCCCGGGCATCGCCCCGCAGTCGGCGCTGTATCAGGACTTCCGCGCGAAATTGAAGAGCTACTCGCCCGAGCGTCTGCGCGAAAGCATCGTGCCGATGGGCCGCATCACGTTTGGCCGCGACGACCTGTTGCCACGCCTGGGCGAGCTGAACCCGGAGACGACACTGGTGCTGTGCGGCGATCAGGACAAACCACGGCCACCCTCGGAAGCCCGGGAAATGGCTGAATTGATCGGTTGCCCGTGCGTGCTGGTACCGGAGGCGGGGCATATCTCCAATCTGGAGAATCCCGCGTTTGTCACTGAGGCACTGCTGGCGTTTCTGGCCGAGCGCAACCGCTAGACCGAGTGAGCTTCATTCGCGAGCAGGCTCGCTCCCACAGTTAATCGCATTCCTTCAGCATGAATGCAATTTCTGTGGGAGCGAGCCTGCTCGCGAAGGGGCCGGTTCAGGCAAAGGAAAAACTACTTAGGCCCGAGAATCTTCACCAGCTTGTCCGGCGATGGCGCGCCTTGCTGCTGTTGCAGTTCGCCTTTGTCGTCCATGTAGAAAATCGCCGGGGTGGCTTGCAGTTCGAGGTCTTCCATCAACTGCATGTTCGCCGCGAGTTTGGTTTGCACGGCGACCGGGATGTCTTTCATGGCCTTTAGCGCGCTGCCCTTGCCGGCCTTTTCGTGATCTTCCAGGGCCTTGGCCGGGTCTTTCGCCGCCAGCAGCGCGGCTGATTTGCCCGGGCTGTCTTCGCGGATGATGCCGACCATGATGTGGCGCAACTGCACCTTGCCGGCCTTGACCCATGGCCGCGCCTGTTCCCAGAACATGTTGCAGTACGGGCAGTTCGGATCGCTGAACAGGTACACCGTGCGCGGTGCATCCTTGTTGCCGTCCTGAATCCAGTTGCTCGCCTCGAACTTGGCCCAGACCTCCTTGGACATCGGTGCGTAGACCAGTTTCTGCAAAGGCTCGCTGCTCAGGTCCTTGCCGTCGGCGTCGTACAGATTACCCACCACGACATGCTTGCCGTCCGGGGTCAGGTACAGCGCCATGCCGCGATTCTGATATTGCGCGGCGTACCCGCGCAGGCCATCGGGGGCGTCGAACTGGCCGACGATTTTCGCGCCCTTGGCTTCGATCTTTTTGATCGCCGCAGGCAGTTCTTCAGCAGCCTGTACCGACGGCAAGTGCAGCAGGGCAGTGCCCAGGGTCAGCGTCAGCAGGTGGCGGAGGCGGGGCATGGCAGTTTCCTTGCAGAGTTGGCCGGGGCAACGGCCTGATTCGGGCTTGAAGGCGAAGTGTCGAAGGTTTCCAGGGCGCGGGCGAGGCTGGCGTTCGACAGTTCACCGAGGTGACTGGTCAGCAAGCGACCGTCCGGGCTATAGAACAGCGTAGTCGGTAACGCCATGGAACCCACGGCCTGACCGAGACGGCCGCGGGGGTCGAACAGCACGTTGTTCAGGCTCAGGCCCTGGGTTTCCAGGAACGTCGCCACGCTTTGCATGCTTTCGGCCTGATTGACGAACAGAAATGTCAGGTCAGGGCGCTGTTGCTGGGCATTCTCCAGCACCGGCATTTCTCGCCGGCACGGCGGGCACCAGGTCGCCCACAGGTTGATCACCAGCGGTCCGCCCTGATACTCACTGAGCTTGATGGTTTCGCCAGCGGCGTTGCGCAGGGATATATCCGGCAGCCGCGTACCCTGTTCGTAGATATTCAGCGACAGGCTGGCAAGCAGCCAGAACGCCACGCCACTGACCACGCCGAAGCCCAACGGTCGACGCAAAGCGGGCCGACGCCAGCCGCGATACAACGCCGCCAGCAACAGCACGATCACTCCGGGCCAGGCGAGGAAACCGCCGTCGCGCAGATCGATGATCTGCCACGGGTCATTGCGATAGTGCGACCAGTACAACGCGACAAACGCAATGCGCGCCGCGAGCATGCCCAGCAAGAACAGGCTGAACAGCGCCGACTCGGGGTTATCGCCGCCGCGCTTGGCCACCCGCCAGCCGACAAATGTCGCCAGCGCCAGAGCACTGATCAGCAGCAGGTGGTTGAGCGCGATGGCGAAGGTGCCGAGGGTGAACGTCAGCATCAGTTGGCATCTCGGGTGGCGGACCAGCGTTGCAGGAAGGTATCGGCATCGACCTCGCCGGTGATGCGCTGGCTGCGGCGTTCTTCGCCGTCAGCGCCGATCCAGATGAACGTCGGCGGCCCCGGCACTTTATAGCGACTGAGCAGCTCGCGGCTGGCAGCGTTGTCGGCGGTCACATCCAGGCGCAGCAGGCGCACATCGCTCAGGGCCTGCATGACCTTGGCTTCACCGAACACCTTCTTCTCCATGACCTTGCACGACACGCACCAGTCGGCGTAGTAATCGAGCAGTACCCACTGGCCTTGAGCCTTGGCTGCATCGAGTTCGCGTTGCAGAGCGGCAGGTTCTTTGATCGTGGTGAAGGCATCGTGACCCGTCGGCGCCGCGCTGGCGACAGGGCCGGCGCTGTAGACCTGCAATGGCTGATACGGATCATCACTGCCGCCCGCCGCACCGATCACCAACAAGCTGCCCCACAAACCGAGCAACAAGGACAGGGCGCCAAACACCTGTGCGACGCGGCCAAAGCCTGCGGATTGTTTCCAGGCGCTGTAAGCGGCGATCAACAGCAGAGCGCCGCACAGCCCCAACCACAACGAAGGGTCCAGTACCGGGCGCAGCATCAACAATGCAGTGGCAAGAAAGAGGAAGCCGAATATGCCCTTGAGCAGATTCATCCACGCCCCGGGTTTTGGCAGGAAGCGGTTGCCCACGGTGACCAGCAGCAACAGCGGCACACCGATGCCGATGCCCAGTGCAAACAGAATCAGACCGCCGTGCAACGCGTTACCGCTCTGTGCGATGTACAGCAGCGCGCCGGCCAGTGGCGCGGTCATGCACGGCCCGACCAAGAGACCGGACAATGCGCCCAGCACACCGGCGCCGATCAGGCTGCCGCCGCTGCGGCTGCGCGACGCATGTTCAAGACGATCACGCAGGGCCACCGGCAGTTGCAGCTCGAAGAAGCCGAACATCGGCAATGCCAGCACCACGAAAATGGCGGCAAATGCGCCGAGCAACCAAGGATTCTGCAACCACGCCTGCAGGTTCGCACCGAGCAGCGCAGCAACCACGCCCATCGCCGCATACACCAGTGCCATGCAGATCACGTAGCTGCTGGCCAAGGCAAACCCGCGCCGTGGTGTGGCGCCACTGCCGACGATCATCCCGGCGAGAATAGGCAGCATCGGCAGCGAACACGGGGTAAATGCCAACAGCAGGCCGAGTCCGAAGAACACCAGCAGACTCCAGCCCAGCGCCCGTTGTTGCAGACTGCTGGCCAAAGCCTGATCCGGGGCTTCAGCGCCTGTTGTTGCTGCGGCTTTGCCACCCAGGTCAATCACCCGGGTTTGCGGTGGATAGCACAGACCGGCATCGGCGCAGCCCTGATAACTGACCTTGATCTGACCGCTGGCCGCTGCCGGGATTTTCACTTCCACGCCTTGGCGGTACACCGGCTGCTCGCCGAAAAACTCATCGCTGTGGGATTCGCCTTCAGGCAACACCGGCTGCTGATCGGCGGCCAGTCCGTCGAATTTCAGGCGTTTCTGATACAGGTAGTAGCCGTCAGTGATCTGCCAGAACAGCTGGGTTTCGCCCGAGTCCAGACGCTCGGAGGTGAGTACGAATGCCTTGTCGACGGGTAAAAAGTCCGGCTTGGACTCGAACGGATTGTTTCCGGCCTGAGCCAGACCGGAAACCAGTAGAGCAAACAGAAGAAAAAAATGACGCATGGAGGAGCCTTGTCCCTGTGCAAGTGGGGTGCAGGATGGGCGGCGGCGATTAACCGATAATTAACCCTATCCTACTAGGCTCGCCGGGATTGACCAATCAGCCGCGCAGCAGGCCGGGCCAATTACCGTCATCAATGGTTCTGGGGCCGGCAACGAGTCGGTCGGACTGAATGTTGTAAGTGAGGTACTGATTGTTGGTCAGGAAGATATACCAGTAACTGTCTGCAAATGTCCGGTCATTCTGCGCCGCGGTGATTATCCGGTCCTTGTAAGGTTTCAGCGCGGCCAGCTGATATTCGCCGAAACGGTTGTACTTGACGGTCTTGGCCTTGTAGTCGAAAGACAGGTAGTGGCCGTCATCGAGGATGAATCGAAACAGGAAAGGATGGCCGGTCAGTTGAAACCAGGTGCCGGCGATGATCTTGTCAAAATATGGAAGAATCGGCTTCCATACCGAGTCGGCTACCTTGTAGAAGGCGGCAACTTTATCGCTGTCCTGATCGTATTTGCAGACCATCGGAGTTGTTCCGTCATAAAAGAAAAGCCAGGCAATATCCTCGTCACTTCCGGCGTTCCAGCCGAAGGAAGTGGTAGTCAAGCCAAAGCGCAGATCTTTGGTATACGGGGCAAAGTTGTCCCAGTTGCCTGCCGTGGCGGCTGGATAATTGGACGGGACACTATTGTCGCCAAGATCAAAGCGCGAATAGGTATCGGTGTCCTTGAAGAAAAAATAAATTCGATCAGGGCCGGAGCGCCAGTCTATGGCAACAAAGTTATTCAAGTTGGTCATGTTTAAAAGTCCATTTAAGTGTGGGGTTGAAGTTGCCAGTTGAAACTAGATGAAGTTGCGATGGCGATAAAGGCTGGAATTGTTTCTGAATGGATAGCGGGGTAATAAAGTTTGCATGGCAGGCTCGCGTGGGTTGCTGGGCTGCGACAACCTGACTGCATTCTCTTGCAGCTTTGCGAAGTCGACGTGTGCCGCCATAATTGCCCCTTAATCCTTGCCTGCTTCACTCGCCTTTTTTATTTCCGGAGCCCCTATGCACGTACTGGTTTGCGAAGACGATGAGCTGATCGCCAGCGGCATCGTCGCCGGGCTCAAGGCACAGGGCCTGACCGTCGAGCACGTCAACACCGCGTCCAAGGCGCGGGCGATGCTCAAGGTCGCCGAATTCGACGTGATGGTTCTCGATCTCGGCTTGCCCGACGAAGATGGCCTAAAGTTGCTCCAGCAATTGCGGCAGAGCGGCCTGGAAATCCCGGTTCTCATCCTCACTGCCCGTGACTCGGTGACCGACCGTGTCGACGGTCTGCAGGCCGGCGCTGACGACTACCTGCTCAAGCCTTTCGACCTGCGCGAACTGTTCGCTCGCTTGCAAACGCTGTTGCGCCGCGTGGCCGGGCGCAGTGTCAATCTGATCGAGCACGGCGCGCTGACCTACGACCCGAGCAGCCGCGAAACCCGCCTCGCCGGGCAACCGGTGGACCTGTCGCGCCGCGAGCAGTCGCTGTTGCAGGCATTGCTGCACAATCGCGGCCGGGTGCTGTCCACCGAGCAACTGAAGGACAGCGTCTACGGCTTCAACGATGAACTGGAAAGCAACGCACTGAACGTGCATATCCATCACCTACGCAGCAAGCTTGGCAAAGGCATCGTCGAAACCGTGCGTGGTCTGGGCTATCGCCTTGGGCCTGCCGATGGCGGAGAGCAAGGCAAGTGATGAGTCTGCGCCTGCGCCTGAGTCTGACGCTCGGCGCTGCCTTCGCGCTGATCTGGGCGCTGGCGGCAGCGTGGATGCTCAGCGATCTGCGCAATCAGATGATGTTCTCCCTCGACCAGCGTCTGGTCGCTTCGGCGCGCATGGTCGCCGGCTTGCTCGAGCAATTGCCGACGCTGCCGAGCAAGGGCGAGGGCACCCACTTCAGCGCTGAACAGCTGAATATTCCTGGCGGCATGGCCTGTCAGGTCAGCTCATTGCGCGGCGAGATTCTTGCGCGAAGCCATAACAACCCCGAGCAAGCGCTGGAAGCCGAGAAAATGGGCTTTCACGATCAGATGATCGACGGCGCACCGTGGCGCAGTTTCACCCTGGCCCGGGGCGATGTGCGCATCACTACGGCGGATCGGCAGATCGAGCGCGAAGCCTTGAACATGTCGATTCTGCTCGCTGCTTCGGTGCCGGTGGGTGTGGCGTTGCTGGGCTGCCTGTGTTTGTTGTGGCTGGGGATTGGTCAGGGTCTTGCACCACTCAATCGTCTGCGCGAGGCGCTGATGCGGCGCAATGCCGATTCCCTTGAGCCCTTGCAGTTGCAGGCGTTTCCCAGCGAATTAAAGCCGTTGCTGGAAACCCAGAATCAATTGTTCCAGCGCATCGGCAAGACCATCGAGCGTGAACGTCGCTTGACCGGTGACGCCGCGCATGAACTGCGCAGTCCGCTGACGGCGATCAAGACCCACCTGCAAGTCGCGCGCATGACCGACGGCAGTGCCCGCGATCAGTCGCTGGCCCGCGCCGAGGAGGGCGCCGATCGCTTGCACCGCACCCTTGAACAGTTGCTGTTGCTGGCGCGGGTCGAAGGCAGTCTGTCGTTTGATGACGGCTCGCAATGCAGCGCCGAGCAAGTGGCCCGACTGGCGATCCAGGACGCCACTGGCGGCGAGCGGCTGCGGATCAAACTGCACGTGCCGGACGACCTGTCCGCCGCACCGCTGCAAATGCCTGCGGTGCTGGCGATTGCTGCACTGCGTAACCTGCTCGACAACGCCCTGCGCCATACGCCTGAAGATTGCGCGGTCGAGGTCCATCTGGAAAACATCGGCAATCGCGTGCGTTTTGTCGTGCGTGACCATGGCCCCGGCATTGCGCCAGATGATTTGCAGCATCTGACCCAACGCTTCTGGCGCAACGGCCAGAGCACCGGTTGCGGGCTGGGGCTGGCAATTGTCCAGGCGATCGTTCAGCGCTGTGATTGTGCCCTGCATTTCGACAGCCGCCCGGATGGCTTGCGGGTCGAACTGACCATGCCGTTGCAAACCCTCTGACCGTTCCCTGTGGGAGCGAGCCTGCTCGCGAATGCGGTAACTCACTCGACATCGACGTTGACTGGTCCGACGCTTTCGCGAGCAGGCTCGTTCCCAAAAAAAACATGTTCTGGCACATCAAATGTAACTTTTCGGCGGTCGCTATCCGCCAGGGTTGGGGCTAAGGTCAACCCAGCTTTGACTCAATGGATTGAGAGAACTGCGCCATGGAAGCACCCGTCTGCATACGTCCGGCCACCCTGGCCGACACCGGCATCATCAACCGCATTGTCGAGCGCTCGATCCGCATCGGATGTGCACTCGATCACCGCAACCATCCACTTCTCGTCAGCGACTGGCTCAACCGTTCTCCCGCCGATTTCATCAGTAGCCGGCTCGCCGACCCACATTTCTATCTCTGCGTCGCTTTGCTTGAAGACAAACCGGTCGGTGTCGGCATGGCCCGGGTCAGTGGCGAAATCCTGCTGTGTTACGTCCAGCCGGAATCCTTCCGCCGAGGCGTCGGCAGAGCGCTGATGCACAATCTCGAGGGTTGGTTGCGCATTCGTGGTGTGCAGCATGTGCACCTCAACAGCACGCGCACCGCCGAGGCGTTCTATCGGCATCTGGGTTACCAACAGGCAGCGCCACCCGGCCACTCCATCGGCCTGCAAACCGTGCCGCTGCGCAAACCTTTGTCCTCACCGGCCGAACAACTCGATCAAGGGTGTAAATCCGCACCGCGCTGAAGCGTTTCCAGAACAGGAAAACCTGCAAGTGCGCCCCGCGACCGGAACGCGCACCTGTCGGTGTGCTGTTCTGGTCACTATCCATAGCGAATTGAGGGGTCGAGAGATGTCAGTCGCCACCAGTGTTATCGAAGCGTCGTCGGCCCGGGTCGCCTCGGCGCCGGCGGAAACCTTGTACGAATTCAACGAATCACCGTTGCTGGCGCGACAGAGCCGGCAGGAGTCCAACGCGCGCAGTTACCCTCGGCGTATTCCCTTGGCGCTCAAGCGTGCCAAGGGCCTGTATGTCGAGGATGTTGAAGGACGTACATTCATCGACTGCCTGGCTGGAGCCGGCACGCTGGCGCTGGGGCATAACCACCCGGTGGTGATAGAGGCGATCCAGCAGGTGCTGGCCGATGAGCTGCCGCTGCACACCCTCGACCTGACTACGCCGGTCAAGGATCAATTCGTCCAGGACCTGTTCGGACTGCTGCCGACGGAGTTGGCGGCGCAAGCGAAAATCCAGTTCTGCGGCCCGACCGGCACCGACGCCGTGGAAGCAGCGCTGAAACTGGTGCGCACCGCAACCGGGCGCAGCACCGTGCTGTCATTTTCCGGCGGTTATCACGGCATGAGCCAAGGTGCGTTGAGCCTGATGGGCAGCCTGGGGCCGAAAAAACCATTGGGTGCGTTGCTCAGCAACGGCGTGCAGTTCATGCCTTTTCCCTACGATTACCGTTGCCCGTTCGGTCTGGGCGGCGCAGCGGGCGTCAACGCCAATCTGAGTTATCTGGAAAGCCTGCTCAACGATCCCGAGGCCGGCGTGCAATTGCCGGCGGCGGTGATCGTTGAGGCGGTACAGGGTGAGGGCGGGGTGATACCGGCGGACATCGAGTGGTTGCGCGGCTTGCGCCGGATCACCGAGAAGGCCGGTGTGGCGTTGATCGTTGATGAGATCCAGAGCGGTTTCGCCCGTACCGGCAAGATGTTTGCCTTTGAACACGCGGGTATCGTTCCGGATGTGGTTGTACTGTCCAAAGCCATCGGTGGCAGCCTGCCGTTGGCGGTGGTGGTTTACCGCGACTGGCTCGACACCTGGCAACCCGGCGCCCATGCCGGCACGTTCCGCGGCAATCAGATGGCCATGGCCGCCGGTTCAGCGGTGATGCGCTATCTGGTGGAGCACAAGGTTTGCGAGCACGCCGCCGCCATGGGTGATCGACTCAGCGAGCATCTGCACATCCTGCAACGCGACTTTCCGCAACTCGGCGATATTCGTGGTCGCGGCCTGATGCTCGGCGTTGAGCTGGTCGACCCGAACGGCGCGCCCGACGCGCTCGGTCATCCGCCAGCGTTTGCGCGTCTGGCGCCGCTTGTGCAGCGTGAATGCCTCAAGCGTGGCCTGATTCTGGAGCTGGGCGGTCGCCATGGCGCAGTGGTGCGCTTCCTGCCGCCGCTGGTGATCACTGCCGCGGAAATCGACCGGGTGGCCGAGATCTTCGGTCGCGCATTGGCCGCTGCCACCACCGCGCTGTAAATTTTTCCGCGCGGCGAACGTTCTTTCTACATACCCGGCTGCATTCTTTGTGCAGCCGACCTTACAACGATGGAGAACCAGCATGACGTCAGTATTCGACCGCGAGGACATCCTCTTTCAGGTCGTGGTCAACCACGAAGAGCAATACTCGATCTGGCCCGATTACAAAGCTGTGCCGCAAGGCTGGCGCACGGTGGGCAAGAGCGGCCTGAAAAAGGAATGCCTGGCCTATATCGAAGAAGTCTGGACCGACATGCGCCCGTTGAGCCTGCGCCAGAAGATGGATGCGCAAGTCGCGGCGCAATAAGCGACCGGGCAAAAGAAACCCGCTGGACCAGTGATGGTCAGCGGGTTTTTTCATGTCTGGAGAGTGACGTTGTGGGTGCGGGCCTCTTCGCGAGCAGGCTCGCTCCCACAGTTGAAACGCGATCCCTTGTGGGAGCGAGCCTGCTCGCGAAGAACGATTACGCGGATTTACTGAAACTACGCTCCGCTCAACCCCTTGAGCAACAAATCCACATTCCCCTCCAGCTCCGCCAGCGGATCTGCCGCATCGGTACTCAACACCACCAAGCGGCTGCCGGATTCGGCAATCGCCGCTTTCACCGGCTCCGCGGGCTGGCGATGGTGCAGCACCACCGCCACGTCATTGTCCTTGAGCGTCGCTGTCAGCTTCTTCAACTCCTCTGGCGTCCAATCGGCATCGGGACGCGCATCCTGTCCCGCCAGTTCAAGGTTGAGGCTGCCAATCAGATAGCCGAAGTGATCGCTCAGGCTCATCACGCTCAGGTTGTCCGCCTCGGCCAGACGCGCTTCGGTGTCCGCGCTGAGTTTCAGCAAACGCTGTTTCAACGCCGCCAGGTTGGCTTCGATTGCAGGCTTGGCGCTCGGCGCCAGGCGCACCAGGTCTGCAGCCATCACATCGGCCATGCGCCCCATGTTGTTGCTCGCCAGCCATGGCTGACTGTTCAGACCATCAACCTGCAGGGCCGGCTGCACGGCGATGCCGGGCAGGGCGCCGTCGACCGGTCGCGCAGCGTCGACTTCGACGATACGGATATTGCTGCGCCGCGCGATCGGGTACAGCGGATCATCGGCCCACAGCGAACGCAGACCGATTACCGCGTCCGCGTCGGTGGCCAGTTTGCTCAGCGCCGGAGCGCCACGGCCGGTGAAATACGCAGTCTGACGGCTACCCGGAAGGTTGGCCGGCGCCGCACGTTCGAGTTTGACGTCGGTACCCTTGAGCAATGCTTCGCCCAATCCATAGGTGATCGGTAACGAGGCCAGAACGCGCAACGGTTTCGCAGTTTCAGCCGCCAGCAACGGAGTGCAGACCACGGCACACAGGGCCATGGCCAGAGTCAGGTTACGTAGTGAAAAAGCCATTTATCCAAGGTTCCCTTTCAGG
This sequence comes from Pseudomonas sp. RG1, assembly GCF_025910115.1. Lineage (NCBI taxonomy): Bacteria > Pseudomonadati > Pseudomonadota > Gammaproteobacteria > Pseudomonadales > Pseudomonadaceae > Pseudomonas > Pseudomonas sp. RG1. Next base: position 14,882 of record NZ_JAPCIK010000040.1, on the reverse strand, counting down.
CTGGGGACGACGCCGCGCGCAATGGCGGCGAGGGCGAAAGCGATGCCGGCGACCAGAATGATCGCGGCGCCGGACGGGATCGGCAGATCGAATACGATCGGCGCAAGAATCCCGCACAGGGTGCTGACGGTAGCGATCAGCACCGAGCACCAGAAAAACCCTTTCAGCGACTGACTGAGCAAGCGCGCCGCTGCCGCCGGAATCACCAGCAAGGCACCGACCAGAATCGCGCCAATCACCTTCACTGCCGCGACGGTGATCAAGGTCACCAGGATCACGAACAGGTAATCCAGGGTCTTCACCGCTACGCCACGCACCGCCGCCAGTTGCGGATTGAAACTGGCGAGCATGATGCGGTTGTACAGCGGCAGGGCGAGGGCCATGACCAGCGAACCGACGATGGCCAGCACCGCCAGATCATTGCCGTTGACGGTCAACACCGAACCGAACAGCACGTTTTCCAGAATGTGCACGTTGATTTTGCCGGCAAGAATCAGCAGCAGGCTCGCGCCCAGGGCCAGCGACACCGAGAGAAACACGCCGATCAGCGTATCCGGTGCCAGCCCTGTGCGGTTGCGCAAGTAATTGAGCAGGATGCCGAACAGCAGGCAGTAGCCAAACAGGCTGCCGTACGGGCCGGTGTAGGGTTCGCCGAGCAGAATGCCGATGGCAACACCGGTCAACGCGGCATGGCCGACTGCTTCGGAAAAGAACGCGAAGCGCTTGACCACCACCAGCGTACCGAGCCCGCCCAGCACCGGGCCGATCAGTAGGCCGGCGAGCAAGGCGTTGACGACAAAACCGTAGGCCAGCGCTTCCGGCAGATAACCGGAAGACGCCCAACCCTGGACCATCAAACGAAAGGCTTCGTAGCTCATCAGACCGCGCTCCGTGGATGGGTGGAAAACAGCGTCAGCAGACGTTCCGGAGTCAGCGCCTGTTGCGGTGTGGCATCGAACAGCACGCGGCGGTTGAGACCGGTAACCCGATCGGCCAGCCGACCCACCGCCTCCAGGTCATGTTCGATCCACAACACCGTGATGCCCGCCGCGCGCCAGTCAGTCAGCAGACGTTCGAACACCTGGATCCCGGCCTCATCGAGGGCCGACATCGGCTCGTCGAGCACCAGCAATTGCGGCGCCGGAATCAAGCCCTGCGCGAGCAGCACCCGCTGCCGCTCGCCGCCGGACAGCGCGCCCATGCGGCGCTTGCGCTTGTCCTGCATGCCGACCCGCTCCAGTGCCTCGCCGATGGTGCCGGCGTAGTGTTTGCTCAAACCGAGAAAGGCTGGGCGGCGCTGACACATGGCAGCCATGAAATCGTCGACGGTCATCGGCAAGCCGCGATCGAACTCCAGCGCCTGCGGAACGTAACCAATGGTGCCGGGCTCGCCGGGCCAGTGCAGGCTGAGCTGGCCCTGATGCGGCATCTGCCCGAGCAGGGTCTTGATCAGCGAACTCTTGCCACCGCCGTTGGGGCCGACCAGCGCATGCACGCTGCCGGGCTGCACCTGGAAAGTGACCTTGTCGAGAATCGTCGTGCGCCCCAGCGTCAGGCTCACTTCCGTAAACTCCAGCGATGGCCCGGTCATCCCCTGTGGGAGCGAGCCTGCTCGCGAATGCGGAGTGTCATTCAGCGGAGATGTCGCCTGATCCGGCGCCTTCGCGAGCAGGCTCGCTCCCACAGGCGGTTCAGCGTGATCGGCGATCAAGGTTTCCTTCGATGTCATGCCCCCGACTCCTGAATCGCCCGAACCACGGTGTTGAGGTTGCCGGTCATTTCCTTTTCGTACTTGTCGGCGGTGTATTCGCCGTAGGAAATGTGCGACAGCGGGTACAGCTTCACCCCGGATTCGCGCTGGATGGTGTCGACGTAGCTGGACGGGAAATCCATCTCCGAGAAGATCACTTTGACGTCGAGTTCACGCAACTGGTCGATGGTCTTTTTCAGCTGACTCGGGCTTGGCTCGATGCCGTGGGCGGGCTCGACCACGGCCGTCACTTCCAGACCGAATTCACGCAAAAGATAGTCGTAAGCCGCATGCACTGTGGCCACGCGCAGTTCGGCGTTGGGTGCCTGGGTCAGTTTGGCCAACGCGTCGGCGCGCATCTGCCGCAGGCGTTTGCCATAGGCGCGCGCGTTTTGCGTGTAGATCTTGGCGTTGTCCGGATCGATCTTGCCCAGCTCGCGGGCGATGTTGTTGACCTGGGCGATGGAGGCGCTGATCGACAGGAACGTGTGCGGATTGACCACTTTGCCGGCGCCGCGCGCAGCGACACCGGTGGCCGCCAGCAATGGCACGTTTTCGTTCGCTTCGATGGTTTTGACGTTGGGTGTTTCGCTGGCGGCGATCATCCGGTCTGCGAAGTCGTCATGGCCGACGCCGTTGAGCACGATCACGTCCAGTCCGCTGATGCGCTTGATGTCTTCGGCGCGCGGTTCGTAGGCGTGCGGATTGAAGCCCGCAGGAATCAGCGGCACCACTTCGGCCTTGTCGCCGACGATGTTGGCGACGTAGCTGTAATACGGATGCAGAGTGATGCCGATACGCAGGCGTTTGCCTTGCTCGGCGCTGGCCAACGGGCTCAGCAGGCAGGCGCACAGGCCAAGCAGAAACAGGCGTAACAAGGGGCGGCGAGGAGATGAAATGGACATGGGCAAGCAGTCTTCTCTCGGATAAAGGCGAGGAATCAATGGCGATGTTCGCGGGTAACCCCGGCATCGAATTGCGCGACGATCTGTTTCCAGCCAGCGGCGGACAGCGCGGCGTCAGACAGATCCTCAGCAGCTGCGGAATCGGCGCTGCGGTTCAGCCAGATGTCCGGCGCCGCGTTGGCGTCGGTGCCGACACGCATCAGAAACGAGCCGGCGACGTCAGGCGTCGCACTCCGACCGAAATAGGCGCGATCGGCGAACATCTGCCATGCGTGACCGCCACGGCTGACCGAACTGGCATCCTGCGCGAACGGCGCAAAGCCTTCGTCGGCGAGCATTTGTGGCGTCGGCAGGGCTTGTTGCTCTTCGCGCAGCAAGCGGATTTCGTCGAGGGTCACTCGCAGGTCGGCATAGATGCCTTGCTCGGCGGCGCTGAGATCGCGGCGGGCGTCGTACTGGTTGCTCGCGACCGGCTCCGGATCATGGGAAACCCCGCGCCACGCCACCACCGAGCCGGCGACCGCGAGGATCAGCAGGCACAACAGCAGCACGTTGAGGGTTTCATGGCCGGCGCCGGCCGGGCGTACCACTTGCGTCGTCGGGCTACTCATGGGGCTTCGATATCCGCCTGGTCGATTTCCACAACGTGGCCTGGGCCGGCATCGAACAGCACATAGAACTCACTGCCGGGCTTCTTGAACGTCAGCGTCGAGTCATCACCCAATTTGCCCGGCACCAGAATGGTTTCGTCGTAGCCGATCACGTCGAGGGTCACCCCCGGCGCACCGCTGCCGTCGGAGAAACCGCCGGTGCATTTGATCTGTTCGGCATCGATGGCTTTGCATTCGCACATCGGGTTGTGCGCCAGGGCGCTGGCGCTGAAACCGGCGCTCAGCAGCAGCGCGGCGCTGGCGAGCAAACGGGTGTGAAGGGGTGAGCGAGTCATGGTTTGGCTCCTTGTTTGTTCAGCCACGCAACCGTGGCGGGGGAGGCTTGGCTCAGGGGAATCGCGGCCTGGTGCATGCTGCCGTCCCAGCCTTCCATGGTGATCCACAGCTCGGCGTCAGGTTTGGTCTTTGCCGGGATCGGCATTTGCGTGCCCATGCGATAAGGCGTACCGAAGAAGATCGTGCCAGCGGCGCGCAGACTGCGCGGCTTGCCGATGCGCAGGTAAGTAGCCTTGACCTGTTCGACGCAGGTATCACAAACGGCGGCAGTGAAATCCTTCATATAGCCGGCCGGACCGCTCAGGTGCGGTGCCTCGTCGCGCAGTTCGGCCAGGCGCAGGCTCCACGGGCCGACCTGAACCGTGCCTATTTCTCGTTGGCCCAGGCCACTGTCGCCGCGAAACAGCGAGGCATCGGCAAAGTATTTCGGCATGAAGCCCAGCGGGATCAGCAACAGCAGGACATTGATGTGGAAACGCCACTTGTGCCAGAAACGCGACAGGCGCGAGGGCGGTGTGACCGAGATGGCTTTGTTCACAGGCTCGCCTCCGAAGGTTCACGGCGCAGCGCCGGTTGGGCGGTGACGCGGTTTTTCTTGTCCTCGCGTTTCAGCGCATTGGCGGTGGCCAACGCGGTGCGCTTGGTCCAGATCAGCAGGCCGCTGAGGATCATCATGCTCAGCAACAGACCGAAGAAGAACCAGATCAGTTTGATCCAGATGCCGCCGAAGTCGCCGGTGTGCAGCGGGCGCATGGATTCGGTGACGAATTCCAGCGAGGAGCGATCGGACAGCAACCGTGAGGAGGCCATTTCGCCGTTGTACGGGTTGAGAGTCGCGGTCTGATACATCAGCGGATACCAGCCACGGCCGCTGACGCTCATGTGCGAGTAGGCATTGCCCGGCAGGTTGACGTAGCTGGCTTCCAGCCCCGGAATCTTCTGCTGGGCGATTTCGATGGCGCGGTCCAGGCTGATGCGCGGCGGCGGGGTGCCGGCGGCCGAGATCGGCACACTTTCGCGGGACATCGCCGGAATGATCGGTTCGCTGGAAATGGAAATCTGGTTATCGAACAGGATCGCCTTGATCAGGAACCAGATGCCGGTGATGGAAATCACCGCGATGAACCAGATCGACCAGATGCCGCACAGGCGATGAAAGTCGCCCCAGAAAATCCGCGCGCCGTGGCGCACGCGCAGTGTCGGGCGCAGGAAACCTTTCCAGAAGCGCTTGTACACCACCAGCCCGGTAATCAGCGACACCAGCATCGGCACGCCGAGCAGCGACACCAGATACCAGCCCCAGCTGTAACCATTGGTGAACGGCACCAGCCACCAGCCATGCAGGGCGCGGGTGAACGCTTTGAAATCAAAGGCCGGCGCGGTGCCCTGGATGACCCCGGTGTACGGATTGACATAGACCGTCAACGAGCGCCCGTCGGGGTAGCTGACTTCGACATCGAGGGCAAAGTGCGACTCGTCCGGACGATTGATGCTCTGCACCAGGGTTTGCGGCTCGGCCTGTTTGATCGCGGCGAGAATCTGGTCGTAGCTCAGTCGCGGCGCGTCGTCCGACGGCTGACTGGCGCGCATTTGCGGGTTGGCCAGCCAGACAATCTCCTGGCTGACCACCGCCAGCGTGCCGGTGACACAGACGATCAACACAAAGAACCAGATCGGCAACGCCAGCCAGCTATGCACCAGGAACCACAGTTTGGAACGGGATTTCTTCGACATGATTGCGCGTCTTGATTGCGGTGGAAGGGGCCGGGCTACGGGCTTCGCAGCACGGAACTCCCCGGGAGGCCGTTCGTGGCTTTTGCCTACGCGAACGGCCTGCATTCCTATAAGACGGATGAGCGAAGAAAATCCCGAAAGCGTATATGAAAGTAAATGTTTCGCAATTACATCGCCAGTGCATTTTTTGCCGGTCGATCCGAGGCAAAAAGCCCTCAGCCTTGGCTGAACATCTCCATCGCACGCTGGCGAATCTGCTCTTCGCTCAGATCCTCTTTGTGCGTGGCGAGAAACCACAGATGGCCGAACGGATCTCTCAGCGTGCCGCTGCGATCACCGTAAAACTGGTCTTTGACCTCGGAGACGCTTTGCGCCCCGGCATCCAGTGCTTGTTGAAAGGACTGGTCGACATCGGTGACATACAGATGCAAACCAATCGACACCGCTTGCTGCGGATTACTCAGCGGTCCTTGATCGCAAGGCGTGCCGAGCATGATCGCGCTGTCGCCGATGCGCAGCTCGGCGTGGCCGATGTTGCCGTCGGGCATGGTCAGGCGCATGACTTCGCTGGCATTGAAGGCTTTCTTGTAGAACTCGATGGCCTCGGCGGCCTGTTGGATGCCGAGATACGGGGTAATGCTGTGATACCCCTCGGGAATGGGTTTGACGCTCATGACGTTCTCCCTGTTTTTGTTTTCAACAGACGTGGTTACACCGGATTTACCCGGAGCAATCACTATAGAACCGTCCTTACTGCACATGTTTTCCGCCGACGAGCAGCAATCATTACTCATCGCGAAAGTGCGGGCCTGGCCCTCGGTCACCGAGCATGTCGCCTTTATTGCGTAACGGACACGCCTCCATGGACAGACAGCCGCAGCCGATGCACCCGGTGAGCTGATCGCGCATCAGCGTCAATTGCCTGATTCGTTCATCGAGTTCGCGCTGCCATTGTTCAGATAGCGTTTTCCAGTCAGCTGCAGACGGCGCGCGATCCTGCGGCAGGATTTTCAGCGCTTCGCCGATTTCCGCCAACGGTATCCCCAGCCGTTGCGCGACTTTGATCAACGCCACCCGGCGCAGGACGGCGCGCGGATAGCGGCGCTGGTTGCCGGCATTGCGTTCACTCTTGATCAAACCTTTGGCTTCATAAAAATGCAGCGCCGTGACCGCGACGCCACTGCGCGCCGCAACCTCACCCACGGTGAGAGGCTTGTGCACCTGCTCCTTGCTGATCATGCGGAAAATACTCTTGACCTTGACTTAACTAGAGGTTTTACCCTGCAGCTCTTCGGGTCGCAAGGCTCGCTTCAAGATGAGTGGGGCTTTCCATGAGCAATCGCAGCTTTACCCAATTGATCGAATTCGAAATCGAACCCCGCCAGCAAGCAGCGCTGGTCACGGCACTGGCCACGCAGACCGAGGGGCTGGCCCAGCGTTACGACGGGTTTCTCAGCGCCAGCGTGCAGGCCAGCGACGACGGCCGCCGCGTGCTGAGCTTTTTGCAATGGCAGAGCCGCGAAGCGGGGGAGGCGGCGTTTCGCAGTTTCGAAAGCGGCGAGGAGGATTTCTGGCAATTGATCCGTACCCATCGGGCGAAAACCGTGACCTTCAACTCGTTCCAGGTGCACAGCAGTATCGCCCGCAGCCACGACGACGCGCTGCACTGCCGTTTGCCGGTCAGCCAGTATTAGCGCAAAGCTGATAGCCACTATTGAGAGCGTTGATTTCTGCGCGAGCGTGCCCGGGCGTAGCCTTTCTCCATCGACCCCACATTGCTCGCCAGGACGCTCCCATGAACCGTTTACTGACTGTTTCGCTGATGCTCGCTGTTTCCGTACTCGCCGGTTGTGCCGGCCATGTTTCGCCCGAGCTGCGCCCTTACACCGCTGAAGAATCCCGCGAACTGGCGCTGGAAGCGCTGAACCGCAGCGGCTTGTCATTCGACGAATACCACGCGAAAAAAGCCCAATTGCTCGGCCAGCCGCAGAAGACTTTCGGCTTCGACCAACAGGGTGAGATGAGCGCCGAACGTGCCATACAGCTGCACGGTCGTCCGAGCTGAAAGCAAACTGTACTGCTTGAAGTTTTCCCTAACTGTCCGTGGGTTTGCCGGGCCGTGTGGGATAGGGTCAACAGCTGAACGACCCTGGATGGACTGCCTCGATGAACCTCTCGCTTGATCTGCTGTTGGGCTTTGCCCTTTTTGCCCTTGTCACCTCTATCACACCGGGGCCGAACAACACCATGTTGCTGGCGTCCGGAGTGAATTTTGGTTTCAACCGCACCATTCCGCACATGCTCGGCATCAGCTGCGGCTTCTTCCTGTTGGTGGTAGCGGTGGGCTTTGGCCTTGGCGCCGTGTTTCAGGCCTATCCGATTCTGTATACGGTGCTGCGTTATGTCGGCGCGGCGTATTTGTTGTATCTGGCGTGGAAGATCGCCCACTCCGGCCCGGTCGGCGACAGTGCCCACGGCGAGGCGAAACCGATCAGCTATCTGGGCGCCGCGGCGTTCCAATGGGTCAATCCCAAAGCGTGGATCATGGCAATCGGTGCCATCAGCACGTACACGCCGATGCAGGGTTATTTCTATAACGTCGTGATCATCGCGGCTGTGTTCGCCATCATCAATCTGCCCAGTGTCGGCCTGTGGGCGGCGTGCGGCACGCTGTTGCGCAATGTGCTGAAAGATCCGCGCTGGTTGCGCGTGTTCAATTGGGGCATGGCGGCGCTGTTGGTGATCTCGCTGTATCCGTTACTTCTCGAAAGCTTTCACTGACGCATTGCTTCAATCGCCGGCCCGTTGCCTGTTAAGCTCGGTTTCAGGAGCGTTCCTACGCACTTTTAAATGAAGCCCTACTTCTTTAACGGCATCCGATCAGGTATTGATGACGCTCTCGAACCCATGCACAGCTCACGAGGCTGTGCATTGTCGTTTGCAGACACGAGCCTCCTGATCCCGGAACACGCTCTGCGAGTCCTTTATGAACACACGTCCGTTGTATTTCGATTACGCCGCCACCACCCCGGTGGACGAGCGGGTCATCCAGGTGATGATCGAATGTCTGGGCTTTCACGGTAACTTCGGTAACCCGGCGTCCAGCTCCCACGCTTTCGGCCAGCAGGCCCGGCAGACGGTCGAGCAGGCACGTCGGCAAGTCGCCGATCTGGTCGGCGCGCAGCCTGAGCAGATTGTCTGGACCTCCGGTGCCACCGAATCCAACAACCTCGCCCTCAAAGGCGTCGCTCAGGCCCGTGGCATTCCCGGCGGCCATATCATTACCAGTCAGATCGAACACAAGGCCATTCTCGACACCGCGCGGCAATTGCAGGACTCGGGCATTGCCGTGACCTATCTGGTGCCGGACGCCCAAGGCTCGATCACGCCGCAAGCGGTCAGCGAAGCGATGCGTGACGACACCTTTCTGGTCTCGCTGATGCTGGTCAACAATGAGTTGGGCACGGTCAACGATGTCGAGGCGATTGGCGAAGTGGTGCGCACTCGGCAGGCGTTGTTTCATGTTGATGCGGCGCAAGGCGCCGGCAAAGTCGCGATCGACCTGAGCCGCTGGCCGGTGGATCTGATGTCGTTTTCCGCACACAAACTCTACGGCCCCAAGGGCATCGGCGCCTTGTATGTCGGCCCGCAGGCGCAGCGACGCTTGCAGGCACAGATCCACGGCGGCGGTCATGAAGGTGGCCTGCGCTCCGGAACCCTGGCGACTCATCAGATTGCCGGGATGGGCGCTGCTTTCGCTTTGGCCGCCGACGCATTCGATGAAGAGAAAAAATCCATCATCGCTTTGCGCGAACGCTTGCTCGAACAGCTTTTGAAGTTGCCCGGCGTGCGCCTCAATGGCAGTGCCTCGCAACGTATTCCGCACACCCTGAGCCTGACCTTCAGCGAGGGCGAGTTCAACAGCGCCGCATTGAGCCATTCGATCGCGTTTTCCGCGACGTCGGCGTGTAATTCCGCAAGTAATGCGCCGTCCCACGTGCTGCTCGCGCTCGGACACGATGCGCGGCTGGCGGGGCGCACCATTCGCTTGAGCCTCGGGCGGTTTACCACCGTTGAGGATGTCGACAAGGCCGTTGACCTGATCACCACCGCCTGTGCCAGTGCCCCGGCATTCTGGGCGGCAGGGCTCTAAACAGCAGACGCTTTCCATGGCCGCGAAGGCTACGAACAATAACGATGACGCGATTAGCAGGAGACATGATGAGTTCCCACACCTTGACCGAAGGATCGGTGCCTCAGCGCCTGGCGCATACCCGTGAACTGATGCGCCGCGAAGGCATCCATGCGCTGCTGGTGCCGTCCGCCGACCCGCATCTTTCGGAATACCTGCCGGGGTACTGGCAGGGCCGACAATGGCTGTCGGGTTTCCACGGTTCGGTCGGTACGCTGATCGTCACTGCGGATTTCGCCGGTGTGTGGGCCGACAGTCGTTACTGGGAACAGGCGACGAAAGAGCTCAACGGCAGCGGCATCGAACTGGTCAAGCTGCAACCGGGGCAACCGAGCCCGCTGGACTGGCTGGCCGAGCAAACCCCCGAGGGCGGCGTGGTTGCCGTGGATGGTGCGGTAATGGCGGTGGCTTCGGCGCGCACGCTGAGCAGCAAACTTGAAGTACGCGGCGCTCGCCTGCGCACCGATACCGACCTGTTGCAGGAAGTCTGGCGTGATCGCCCGAGCCTGCCGAACGCGCCGATCTATCAGCATCTGCCGCCACAAGCGACCGTCAGCCGTGGCGAGAAACTCGCGAAATTGCGCGAAACCTTGCAAGAGCGTGGCGCCGATTGGCATTTCATCGCCACCCTCGACGACATCGCTTGGCTGTTCAACCTGCGTGGCGGTGATGTTTCGTTCAATCCGGTGTTTGTTTCGTTCGCCTTGATCTATCAGCAACAGGCCACGCTGTTCGTGGCGCTGAGCAAGGTCGATGCCGATCTGCGCGCTGTGCTCGAACAGGATGGCGTAACGCTGCGTGACTACAGCGAAGTGGCCGATGCGTTGCGTGCTGTGCCGAGTGGCGCGAGCCTGCTGGTCGATCCGGCGCGAGTGACCACGGGGTTGCTGGATAACTTGGACAGTGGCGTGAAACTGGTCGAAGGCCTCAACCCGACCACGCTGGCCAAGTCGCAGAAAAGCGAAGCCGACGCGCAGCACATCCGTAAAGCCATGGAGCAGGATGGCGCGGCGTTGTGCGAATTCTTTGCCTGGCTGGAGTCAGCGTGGGGGCGCGAGCGCATCACCGAACTGACCATCGACGAGAAACTTACCGCTGCCCGTGAGCGGCGTCCCGATTACGTTTCGCTGAGCTTCAACACGATTGCCGCGTTCAACGCCAATGGTGCGATGCCGCACTATCACGCTACTGAAGAGGAGCATGCGTTGATCGAGGGTGATGGTCTGTTGCTCATCGATTCCGGTGGTCAATACCTCGGCGGTACCACAGACATCACGCGCATGGTCCCGGTGGGTACGCCGACTCAGGAGCAGAAACAGGATTGCACGCGCGTGTTGAAAGGCGTGATTGCGCTGTCGCGGGCACGATTTCCGAAAGGCATTCTGTCGCCGCTGCTCGACGCCATCGCTCGTGCGCCGATCTGGGCTGACAACGTCGACTACGGTCACGGCACGGGTCATGGCGTGGGCTATTTCCTCAACGTTCACGAAGGTCCGCAAGTGATCGCTTATCAAGCGGCACCGGCACCGCAGACGGCGATGCAGCCGGGGATGATCACGTCGATCGAACCCGGCACTTATCGCCCGGGCCGCTGGGGCGTGCGCATCGAGAACCTGGCGATGAACCGCGAGGCCGGCAGCAGCGAATTCGGCGACTTCCTCAAGTTCGAAACCCTGACGCTGTGCCCGATCGATACTCGCTGCCTGATTGCTGACCTGCTGACTCAGGAAGAAAAGCAGTGGCTCAATGCTTATCACAGTGAAGTACGCGAGCGTCTGAGCCCGTTGCTGGATGGCGCGGCGCTGAGCTGGCTGAACGAGCGCACTGTGGCCATTTGATCGATTTACCCAAGGCACCGCTCGCGGTGCCTTGGGTCTCGGCTTCAATCCTGGCGCAATGCCTCTTCCAGGAAGTCGAGTCGATCCTGACCGAAGAACAACTGATCGCCAATGAACATGCTTGGGGCACCGAAAACGCCGCGCTTGATGGCGGCTTCGGTGTTTTCCTTGAGTGCGGCTTTTACTGATTCATCATTGGTCAGCGCCATTATCTCTTGGGGGTCGAAGCCGTTTTCAGTCAGCACGGCGGCAACGGTTTGGGCATCGTTGAGGTTACGGCCTTCTACCCAAAGCGCCTTGAACAGGCAATCGACGAACTCGGCGAAACGCTGCGGCTGGCGCATCTGCATGCCAGTGACGGCACGCATCAGTATCAGCGTGTTGATTGGAAAGTGCGGATTGAATCTGAGCTGTACGCCGTAGCGTTTGGCGAAGCGATCGAGGTCCTGAAACATGTAGCGGCCCTTGGCCGGAATCATTGCCGGCGAAGCGTTGCCGGTGGCTTTGAACACGCCACCCAACAGCATCGGGATGTAGTTCAGTTCGCTCTGGGTATCGGCGCAGATTTTCGCTAGCTGGGTGTGCGCCAGATAGGTGGTGGGGCTGCCGAGGTCGAAATAGAATTCCACGGTTTTCGTCATGATCAAATCGCTCTCTTATTGTTGTAATGAGGGGGGAGGGCTTACCAGCGTTCGTTCCATGGGCGCAGGTCCAGCTCGAAGGTCCAGGCATCCCGTGGCTGACTGTGCAGATACCAATAGTTTTCAGCGATGTGCCCTGGATCGAGAATGCCGTCCTGATCCTTGGTCGCGTATTTCTCGGGAAAGCTGTCGCGGATGAAGTCGGTATCGATCGCACCATCAACTACGACGTGGGCGACATGAATGTTCATCGGCCCCAACTCTCTCGCCATGCTTTGCGCCAGTGCGCGGATGCCGTGTTTGGCTCCGGCGAAAGCGGCAAATCCAGAAGCACCGCGCAGCCCGGCCGTGGCACCAGTGAACAGAATCGTGCCGCGCTGCCGAGTGACCATGCGCTTGGCCACTTCACGGGCATTGAGAAAACCGGAGAAGCAGGCCATCTCCCAGATCTTGAAATATTTGCGCGCGGTTTCTTCGAGAATGCTGCAGGGCACGTTGGCGCCGATGTTGAAGACAAAGGCCTCGATCGGGCCGACGCGGGTTTCGATATCTTCGATCAAGGCGATGACGTCATCTTCCTTGCGCGCATCGCAGGCAAAACCATGGGCCTCACCGCCCTCAGCGATGATTGCGTCAACCAGAGGCTGCAATTTGTCGGCGCTGCGCCGGGTCACGCAGGCTATAAACCCCTCACTGGCAAAGCGCTTGGCAATTGCCCCGCCGGTGGCATCACCGGCACCGACAACCAACACGACCTTCTTGTTATTCATGGGTGAATCCCTTTGGGTTAACGATCGTTTAGTTAACGAACGTTATGCTAGGATTCGGGCAGCGTCAAGGCGATCTACTTCAGGAGATGACATGCGTTATTCGGCCGGACACAAATCGGAAACCCGCGAACGATTGCTGCAAAGCAGCGCGCTGTCGGCAAAGAAATCGGGGTTTTCCACGGTGGGCGTGGATGGCCTGATGAAAGCCATCGGTTTGAGTGGCGCCGCGTTCTACAGCCACTTTTCATCCAAGGATGCGTTGTTCGCTGCCATCGTCGAGCGAGAGTTGAGTGAAAGTCTTGAGCGCCTTGGTGGCCAGGGCGGTGCAGATCGGCAGCGGCTGGAGCGTTGTCTGAAGCAGTACCTGAGCATGGCCCACGTCGAGCAACCCGAGGCCGGTTGCGCGCTGCCGACATTGGGCGCGGAGATTGCCCGTGCCGATGTACTGGTGCGTGAGCAGGCTGAAGAATGGATCTGCCGCCTTCAGCAGGGCTGGGCCGAGATACTGGAAAGCGAGAGTCTGGCCTGGTCGGTGCTGTCGCAATGCGTGGGTGCATTGGTGGTCGCGCGGATGCTGGCAACACCGGACGTGCAGCGTACGGTGTTGCGCTCGAGTCACGAGGAAATTACGCGTCAGCTCGCTTTGCCACGAGCCGAGTAGTTATTTGCAGATGACGATCATGCTGCGGCTGGTATAACCGGCGGGGTTCAGGCCGAACGGATAATCGCCAGGTTCTTCCACGGCGTCCCCGGATTTGGCGATCACCTTGTAGCCCTTGGGCGCGCAGGAATTGGCGGCGCTGGTGTAGCACTTGTCCCATGAGGAGGAAAGTCCGGAACAGTTGATGTGCAGCCCCTTCTTGCCGCGTTTGACCTGGGTTTCCGAGGTCGCTGCGCAACTCGCGATCGCCAGCAGGGCGATCAGTAGCAAAATTCGTTTCATTACCATCCTTAATAGCGGCCGCGAGTCTGGTGCTCGGGTCTGCCTGTATTCGCTCGCGTTTGCAGCGTTGTGCCGTCCTTTGCGAAAAAATCCATGCCTGGCGATGGGTTACGAAGCTAAACATGGCCTAAATGAGCGCCAATTACCAGACCCCACTTTCTATAACGCTTCAGTCGGCCGCGACAGCAGGCTTTGCTCCGCTGCCCATGGTCATGGTTGCGCCCACTGACGCCAGAATAATGCACAGGATGGCCAGCCATTGTGACAATGAAAGGTATTCCTGGAGAAAAAGCAGACCTGACAATGCTCCGAAGGCCGGTTCGATACTCATGAGCGTGCCGAAGGTGCGCGCGGGCATACGCGTCAGGGCGACCATCTCCAGGGTATAGGGCAGGGCGGTGGACAGAATGGCGACGCCGATAGCGATCGGAATCAGCGATGGTGTAAGCAGCGCAGCGCCGGCATGAACAATGCCGATTGGCGCCACAAACAGCGCGGCGATCATCACGCCGAGGGCTGCCGTCGTCACCCCGTTGTCGGCGCCGGCCTTTTGCCCGAACAAAATGTACAGCGCCCAGCAGACCCCGGCGCCCAGCGCGTAGCCCGCTCCGACCAGGTCAATACCGGCAGTGGTTGCCCCGGTGGGTATCAATAGAAGCAAGCCGGCGGCAGCAAGCGCAATCCATACAAAATCGATGGCGCGGCGAGAGGCATATATAGCTACAGCCAGAGGGCCGGTGAATTCCAGCGCAACGGCGATACCTAGCGGCACTGTGCGCAGCGACATATAGAAGAGGAAGTTCATTCCGCCCAATGCCATTCCGTAGACGATCACGGTACGAAGAGACTTGGCGGTCAGCTTTGCACGCCATGGGCGCAGTATCAGCAGCATGATCACGCTGGCAAAGATCAAGCGAAGAGTGGTTGTTCCTTGCGCGCCGATAATGGGGAACATGCTTTTGGCCAGAGAAGCGCCCGACTGGATGGACGCCATAGCTATCATGAGCAGGCAAACCGGAAACAATGTGGAAGCAAGGGAGCGAGGTTGATCATTCATTGCGCGGCAGCATCCAAGGCAAAAACACAGTATTGTTGTGGTAGTGGGCAATATACTGCGCATTGGATGGGGGCGCGTCTATATATAGAAAGCGTTTTTGCTGAT
>NZ_JAPCIK010000004.1:0-15028 GCF_025910115.1 Pseudomonas sp. RG1 | reverse complement strand
CTGCCGTCAACACCTATTTTCATATTTCTGTCATATCGGTCAAAAAGCCCCGAAAACGCGAAGGCCGACCTGAAAGGTCGGCCTTCTGCACATCCAGCTACTTATAAGCTAGGGAATGCGAACTGCGAAGCTTCATGGCTCGCACGTTGCGGCCAGCGCTGGGTGATCGCCTTGCGACGAGTATAGAAGCGCACGCCATCCGGACCATACGCATGCAGGTCGCCAAACAGCGAACGCTTCCAACCGCCGAAGCTGTGATAAGCCACCGGCACCGGCAGCGGCACGTTGACGCCGACCATGCCGACTTCGATCTCGTCACAGAACAGCCGCGCCGCTTCGCCGTCACGGGTGAAGATGCAGGTGCCGTTGCCGTATTCGTGATCATTGATCAGTTGCATCGCCTCTTCCAGGCTGTTCACCCGCACCACGCACAGCACCGGCCCGAAGATCTCTTCTTTATAGATGCGCATCTCTGGAGTGACGTTGTCGAACAGACAGCCACCAAGGAAGAAGCCTTCTTCATGCCCGGCAACGCTCAAACCACGACCATCGACCACCAGGGTCGCGCCCGCCGCCACACCGTCATCCACATAACCGCTGACCTTGTCACGCGCCTGACCGGTAACCAACGGCCCCATGTCCAGACCGCACGAGGTACCCGCGCCGATTTTCAGCGCTTTGATCTGTGGAACCAGTTTCGCCACCAGCGCATCCGCAACCTGATCGCCAACACACACGGCCACCGAGATGGCCATGCAGCGTTCGCCGCAGGAACCGTAGGCCGCACCCATCAGTGCGCTGACCGCATTGTCCAGATCGGCATCCGGCATCAACACCGCGTGGTTCTTCGCGCCGCCCAGTGCCTGAACGCGTTTGCCGCGCTTGGTGCCTTCGGCGTAGATGTATTCGGCAATCGGCGTCGAACCGACGAAGCTCAGCGCTTTGACTTCCGGCGCTTCGATCAACGCGTCCACCGCCGTCTTGTCACCATGAACCACACTCATCACGCCTTTCGGCAAGCCCGCTTCCAGCAGCAACTGAGCGATCAGCAGGGTCGAGCTTGGATCGCGCTCGGATGGCTTGAGGATGAAGCAGTTGCCGCAGACGATCGCCAGCGGGTACATCCACAGCGGCACCATGGCAGGGAAGTTGAACGGGGTGATACCGGCCACAATCCCCAACGGCTGGAAGTCCGACCAGGCATCGATGTTCGGGCCGACGTTGCGGCTGTACTCGCCCTTGAGGATTTCCGGGGCGGCGCAGGCGAACTCGACGTTCTCGATACCGCGCTTCAATTCACCGGCAGCGTCTTCCAGGGTCTTGCCGTGCTCTTCGCTGATCAGTTGCGAGATGCGCGCCTCGTTCTGCTCCAGCAGTTGCTTGAAGCGGAACATCACTTGAGCGCGTTTGGCCGGGGGCGTGTTGCGCCAAGCCGGAAACGCAGCCTTGGCGGCATCAATGGCTTTCTGAATGGTGGCCTGGCTGGCCAGTGGCAGTTTATGAATTGCCTGACCGGTAGACGGGTTGAACACATCTACCGCGCGACCGGTTTCGGTCACCAGTTCGCCATTGATCAAATGCGGGATAACACTCATCGAACACTCCTGAATTCTGGTCCGCAGGCGCCGCAAAAGGCGCCTGCCGTTTCGTACATATATAGAAGGAAAAATCAGTCGAGCTTGTTCAGCACTTCGCCGACCGCGTCGAACAGACGATCGAGGTCTTGCGGCTTGCTGTTGAAGGTTGGGCCGAACTGCAGGGTGTCGCCGCCGAAGCGCACGTAGAACCCGGCTTTCCATAAGGCCATGCCCGCTTCGAAAGGACGTACGATGGCATCGCCGTCACGCCCGGCAATCTGGATCGCGCCGGCCAGGCCGTAGTTACGGATGTCGATGACGTTCTTCGAGCCTTTCAGGCCGTGCAACGCGTTCTCGAAATGCGGCGCAATTTCGGCGACGCTCTGCACCAGGTTTTCCTTTTTCAGCAAATCGAGTGCTGCGAGGCCGGCGGCACAGGCCACCGGGTGCGCCGAATAGGTGTAGCCATGGGGGAATTCCACGGCGTATTCCGGCGTCGGCTGGTTCATGAAGGTCTGGTAGATCTCGGAGCTGGCAATCACCGCGCCCATCGGAATCGCGCCGTTGGTGACTTGCTTGGCGATGCACATCAGGTCCGGGGTCACGCCGAAGCTCTCGGCGCCGAACATCGAACCGGTGCGGCCGAAACCGGTGATCACTTCATCGAATACCAGCAGGATGTTGTGCTGATCGCAGATCTCGCGCAGACGCTTGAGGTAACCCTGCGGCGGAACCAGTACCCCGGCAGAGCCGGCCATCGGCTCAACGAACACCGCAGCGATGTTGGAAGCGTCGTGCAGTTCGATCAACTTGAGCAGCTCATCGGCCAAAGCAATACCGCCCTGCTCCGGCATGCCACGGGAAAACGCATTGCTCGCCAGCAGTGTGTGCGGCAGGTGATCGACATCCATCATCGCCTGACCAAACAGTTTGCGGTTACCGTTGACGCCACCGAGGCTGGTGCCGGCGATGTTCACACCGTGGTAACCACGGGCGCGGCCGATCATCTTGGTCTTGGTCGCCTGGCCTTTCAGGCGCCAGTAGGCACGGACCATTTTCACCGCAGTATCGGCGCATTCGGAACCGGAGTCGGTGAAGAACACGTGGTTCAGGTTGCCCGGGGTCAGTTCGGTGATTTTTTCTGCCAGCTGGAACGACAATGGATGGCCGTACTGGAAGCCCGGCGAGTAGTCGAGGGTGCCCAGTTGTTTCGAAACGGCTTCCTGAATTTCCTTGCGGGTGTGCCCGGCGCCGCAGGTCCACAGACCGGACAGCGAGTCGTAGATCTTGCGGCCCTTGTCGTCGAACAGCCAGCTGCCTTCAGCGCCGACGATCAGACGCGGGTCGCGCTGAAAGTTTCGGTTGGCGGTGTACGGCATCCAGTGCGCGTCCAGCTTCAGTTGGCTGGCCAGTGGCGACGGCGCGTTTTCAGGCATGTTCATCGGGCAAAACCTCGCAGGGCATAAGCGTCAGGGAGATGGAAAGCGTTGTTGCAGCTAAATTGCCACGGCGATAAAGTCGGTGAAATCCAACTCTTCTAACCTTCAGTTAGATCATCGCTAAACAAAGAGAACAAGAAATGAGCAGCCGCCGCGCCGATCCGCTGGCCCAGGTCAGTGACTTTGATATCCGTTTGCTGCGGATTTTTCGCAGTGTCGTGGAGTGTGGCGGCTTCTCCGCAGCGGAAACCGTGCTCGGCATCGGGCGCTCGGCGATCAGCCAGCAGATGAGCGATCTGGAACAGCGCCTCGGCTTGCGCTTGTGCCAGCGCGGCCGGGCCGGATTTTCCCTGACCGAGGAAGGTCGTGAGGTGTATCAATCAGCGCTGCAATTGTTGAGTGCGCTGGAAAGTTTCCGCACCGAGGTCAACGGCCTGCACCAACACCTGCGCGGCGAGCTGATCATCGGCCTCACCGACAACCTCGTCACCCTGCCGCACATGCGCATCACCCACGCCCTCGCACAGTTAAAAGAACGCGGGCCGGATGTGCAGATCCAGATTCGCATGATTGCACCAAACGAAGTTGAACAAGGTGTGCTCGACGGGCGCCTGCACGTTGGCGTGGTGCCGCAGGCCAGCGCCTTGTCGGGACTGGAATATCAGCCGTTGTATAGCGAGCGTTCGCTGCTGTATTGCGCGGTGGGTCATCCGCTGTTTTATGTCGACGACAAGCAACTCGATGATCAACGCCTCGACAGTCAGGACGCGATTGCGCCGACCTTTCGTTTGCCGGCGGAGATTCAGGCGCATTATCAGGCGCTCAATTTCACCGCCAGTGCCTCTGACCGCGAGGGCATGGCGTTTCTGATTCTGACCGGGCGCTACATCGGTTACCTGCCGGATCACTACGCCAATCTTTGGGTACAGCAGGGGCGCTTGCGTGCGCTCAAGGCCGGCACGCGTTTTTACGATTTGAGTCTGGCATCGGTCACGCGCAAGGGGCGGCGCCCTCATTTGGTGCTGGAAAGTTTCCTCGAGAGTCTGGCCGCAACGCGATAGATAAGCGCGCAGAGCCCAGCCCGGCTGGGCCTCATCGACAGAATCGAGGAATAACCTGAGCAAGTGGACAGGTTTTTGCAGAGAAGGGATAACTCTCCTTCAAGAAGCCAAAGCCATGCAGCCAGATTCCGATTCGTCCAGTGAACTGATCTACGGCCTCAACGACCGCCCCAAACCACTCGCCGCCATTCTCGCCGCACTGCAACACGTGCTCGCCAGTTTCGTCGGCATCATCACCCCGCCACTGGTGATCGGTTCCGCGCTCGGGCTGACCGCGCATCTACCGTACCTGATCAGCATGGCGCTGATGGTCTCGGGCGTCGGCACTTTTATCCAGGCGCGGCGACCGTTCGGCATTGGCGCGGGGATGATCTGTCTGCAAGGCACCAGTTTCGCGTTTCTCGGTGCGGTGCTGTCGGCCGGGTTTCTGGTCAAGCAGCGCGGCGGCAGCCCGGAAGATATCCTGGCGATGATTTTCGGCGTGTGCTTTTTCGGCGCAATCGTGCAGATCGTGCTCAGCCGCTTCATCGGTCAGTTGCGCCGAGTGGTGACACCGCTGGTGACCGGCATCGTCATCACGCTGATCGGCATCAGCCTGATCAAGGTCGGCATCACCGATCTGGGTGGCGGCTTCAACGCGCCGGACTTCGGCGCGCCGGGCAATCTGGCCTTGGGCGTGTTCGTGCTGCTGACGATCATTCTGCTCAACCGCTCGAATACACCGTGGGTGCGACTGTCGGCGATCATCATCGGGCTGGTGCTCGGCAGCCTCGCGGCGTGGTTCAGCGGGAAACTGGTCCCGCAGCCGTTGCCTGACTTGCCACTGGTGAGTTTTCCTACGCCGTTCAAGTTCGGATTCAACTTCGACTGGACGGCTTTCCTGCCGGTCGCGCTGATTTACCTGATCAGCACCATCGAAACCGTCGGCGACCTCACCGCCAATTGCATGCTTGCCCGCCAACCGATCAGCGGCCCTTCTTATATAAGCCGCTTGCGCGGTGGCGTGCTCGGTGATGGTGTCAGTTGCATGATCGCGGCGACCTTCAGCGCCTTCCCCAACACAACGTTCGCGCAGAACAACGGCGTGATCCAATTGACCGGCGTTGCCAGCCGCTACGTCGGCCTGTACATCGGCGCGATCCTGTTCTGCCTCGGCCTGTTCCCGATGATCGGCGCGGTGCTGCAACAGATCCCGAAACCGGTGCTGGGCGGCGCAACGCTGGTGATGTTCGGCGCTGTGGCGGCGGCGGGCGTGCGTATTCTCGCGCAGTCACCGCTGGACCGGCGCAGCATGTTGATCATCGCCACTTCGTTCGGCGTCGGCCTTGGCATCGCCGCGCAACCGAACCTGCTGCACCTGCTGCCGAAACTGGTGCAGAACCTGTTCGACTCGGCGATCACCAGCGGCGGGCTGACGGCAATCGTCCTCTGTCTGTTGTTGCCGGAAGGCAAAACCGCCGAGACAAAAAGCCCCGCGTCATTGAACAAGATCGAACAGGCGTAACTGTTTTTCCGCGCCAGGACTTGTCGGATGCCTGTGGGTGCGCTATCAACGCAACTGGTTGCACCCACAGACAATCCCGGAAGTGCCTATGACCTTTGAAGTCCCAGCCCACGGCGGCAAACCCGCCGGCCGCATTCGTCAGAAGAACGAAGAGACCATTCTCAAAGCCGCCGAAGACGAGTTCGCCCGTCACGGGTTCAAAGGCACCAGCATGAACACCATCGCGCAGAATGCCGGGCTGCCCAAGGCCAACCTGCATTACTACTTCACCAACAAGCTCGGTTTGTATGTGGCGGTGCTGAGCAACATCATCGAGTTGTGGGACAGCACCTTCAACACCCTTACTGCCGAGGATGACCCGGCCGAAGCGCTGACCCGCTACATCCGTGCGAAGGTGGAGTTCTCGCGGCGCCAGCCACAGGCTTCGCGAATCTTCGCCATGGAAGTGATCAGCGGCGGCGAATGCCTGAGCGAATATTTCAATCAGGACTACCGCGCCTGGTTCACCGGGCGCGCGGCGGTGTTTCAGGCATGGATCGATGCGGGCAAGATGGATCCGGTCGATCCGGTGCACCTGATCTTCCTGCTGTGGGGCAGCACCCAGCATTACGCCGACTTCGCCACACAGATCTGCCGCGTCACCGGGCGCAGCAAATTGACCAAGCAGGACATGGAAGACGCCGGCAACAACCTGATCCGCATCATTCTCAAAGGCTGCGGCCTCACTCCTTCTCTATAAGACGTTTATGCCTTTCACCCTCAGCGGTTTTTGCGAATACCGCGAAGAGATTCGCAAAAGCCGCTTCATCACTCTGGCGACGCCGATCAGCAGCCCCGCCGATGCGCAGGCGTTTTTCGAGCAGCACAGCGATTTGAATGCCACGCACAATTGCTGGGCGTGGAAACTCGGCGCGCAATACCGCAGCACTGACGACGGCGAGCCGGGCGGCACGGCCGGGCGCCCTATTCTGGCGGCGATCGAGGCGCAGGACTGCGATCAGGTCGCGGTGCTGGTGATTCGCTGGTACGGCGGCATTCAACTGGGGACCGGCGGTTTGGCCCGAGCCTATGGCGGTGGCGCCAACAAGTGCCTGCAAGCGGCGGACAAAATCGAGCTGATCAGCCGCGTACCGCTCAGTTGCGCCTGCGGATTTGCCGAGTTGGCGCTGGTGAAGTTGCGCGTGGCCGATCTCGGTGGATTGGTGGTGGAGGAGAACTTCACAGCCAATGGCGTTGAGTTGAAGCTGGCGGTGGGGGAAGCGCAGATCGACGTGTTGCAGAGTCAGTTGGCGGATCTGAGCCGTGGGCGGATTTTGTTGCAGCGGTAGGCTGCGATCTTTTAGGGCATCCCTCGTTTTCCTTATTCCACAGACTTGCCCACACCTGCTGTGCACCCGACTGTGGATAACCTGAGCACACACCGCTGTAACCCTTCTGTCATGCGGCTTTGCGCGATTTGTTCAATTTTCGTTCAAATGACCCGACGAAAGGGAAATCCAGCGTAAAAACAAACAGTTACCTTCGTTTATCACCATTAGAACAAAGCGTCGCAGTGCTTATGCCCACCCTCGGCGCTTGCGCACAATTACTGTGGAGCAACCTGTGGATAAGCCGTTCATGACCGCCGCAGCCGCTGGATCTGTCTGGCTCCCAGGCAGTTGCTCGTTTTTTAACCAACTGCAAGCGGGCAAAACTGGAGCCTGTTCAATGGCTTTGCGCTGAATTGGTGCTCGATTGAAAGACAAAACATCCGCCGATGCGCTGCTGTCGGCACTTGCGGACTGGCTCCGCAAGCGTTCCTGACTCAATGGCCAGGAAATTGCTTTATCCACAGGCACAACTCCAAGTCAGTCGAGCCTGTCATGTCCATCGCCCCTTCCCCACCGCGCCTGCAACTGCGCCAGATCAGCAAACGCTACCCCGGTTGTCTGGCCAACGACGCCATCGACCTGAGCATCGCGCCGGGTGAGATCCATGCCCTGCTCGGTGAAAACGGCGCGGGCAAAAGTACGTTGATGAAGATCATTTACGGGGTCACCCAGTGCGACAGCGGTGAAATGCTCTGGGAGGGGCAGCGCGTGCAGATACGCAATCCGGCGCAGGCGCGGCAGTTGGGCATTGGCATGGTGTTCCAGCATTTCTCGCTATTCGAAACCCTCAGCGTGGCGCAGAACATTGCCCTGGCGATGGGCGCGGCGGCCGGCACGCCGAAGCAACTGGAGCCGAAGATTCGCGAAGTATCGCGGCGTTACGGCATGGCGCTGGAGCCGGAGCGACTTGTCCACAGCCTGTCGATCGGCGAGCGCCAGCGGGTGGAAATCATTCGCTGCCTGATGCAGGACATCCGCCTGCTGATTCTCGATGAGCCGACCTCAGTACTGACGCCGCAAGAGGCGGACGAATTGTTCATCACCCTGCGGCGCCTTGCCGCCGAGGGTTGCAGCATTCTGTTTATCAGCCACAAGCTCGGTGAAGTGCGCGCCTTGTGCTACAGCGCCACGGTGCTGCGCGGCGGTCGGGTTGCCGGGCATTGCGAGCCCGCCGAATGTTCGGACCAGCAACTGGCGCAAATGATGGTCGGTGAAGCGGCGGCTTTGATTGGCGAGTATCCGAAGGTCAGCGGTGGCGCGGCGTTTCTGCAGGTGCAGGGTTTGAGCTGGCACAACCCGGATCCGTTCGGTTGCTCGCTGACCGACATCGACCTGCAAGTGCACAGCGGTGAAATCGTCGGCATCGCCGGGGTCGCGGGCAATGGTCAGGATGAGCTGCTCGCCCTGCTCAGTGGCGAACAGCCCTTGCCGCGCGCGCAGGCGGCGACCCTGCGCTTCGCAGAGAAAAACGTTGCCGATCTGCGCCCGGATGCGCGGCGCAAACTGGGTTTGGCCTTCGTGCCGGCCGAACGCCTTGGCCACGGCGCGGTGCCGGAGTTAAGTCTGGCCGACAACGCCCTGCTCAGTGCTTTTCAACAAGGATTGGTCAGCCACGGGTTGATTCAACGCGGCAAAGTCGAAGCCCTCGCGCAGCAGATCATCCAGCGTTTCGGCGTGAAGACCCCGGACACGCAAACCGCCGCGCGCAGCCTGTCCGGCGGCAACCTGCAGAAATTCATCCTCGGCCGGGAAATTCTTCAGCAACCGAAACTGCTGATCGCCGCGCACCCGACCTGGGGCGTCGACGTTGGCGCCGCCGCCACCATTCATCGCGCCTTGATCGCCCTGCGCGATGCCGGCGCGGCGATTCTGGTGATTTCCGAAGACCTCGATGAGCTGTTCCAGATCAGCGATCGCCTCGGCGCGCTGTGCGGCGGGCGTCTGTCGGCTCTTCAAGACACCGGCCTTACACAACTGAGCGATGTCGGCGCGTGGATGGCCGGCCAGTTCGATCACTCACCTCGCGCCGCTTCGGTTTAACGGAGTTTCAACCATGCTGCTTTCTCTCGAACCCCGTGGCCAGCAATCGCGCCTGATGCTGTGGTGCTCGCCGTTATTGGCGGCGGCCTTGACCCTCGGCTGCGGCTCGCTGTTGTTCATCGCGCTGGGCCACGACCCACTGCAAACCCTGCATACGCTACTGATCGCACCGGTCAGCGATCTGTATGGCGTATCTGAATTACTGGTCAAGGCGCTGCCAATTCTGCTCTGCGCACTCGGCCTGGCGGTGGCCTATCAGGCGCGGATCTGGAACATCGGCGCCGAAGGCCAACTTCTACTTGGCGCCTTGGCCGGCAGTGCTCTGGCAGTGAACGTTATCGACATGCAAAGTCGCTGGGCGCTGGTGCTGATTCTGCTGACCGGCACGCTGGCCGGCGCCGCATGGGCCGGGCTCACCGCATGGCTGCGCACGCGCTTCAACGCCAACGAAATCCTCACCAGCATCATGCTCAACTACATCGCGCTGAACCTGCTGCTGTTCTGCGTGCACGGGCCGTTGAAGGATCCGGCGGGCTTCAATTTTCCCGAGTCGGCGATGTTCGGCGACGCCAGTCGTTTGCCGCTGCTGCTGGAGGACGGCCGCGTGCATGCCGGGGTATATTTCGCCCTGCTCGCGCTGGTTGCGGTGTGGGTGTTGTTGCAGAAAAGCTTTATCGGCTTCCAGATCAAAGTGCTCGGGTTGGACAAACGTGCGGCAGGTTTTGTCGGCTTTCGCGAGAAGCGCCTGATCTGGCTGGCGCTGTTGATCAGCGGTGGTCTGGCCGGGCTCGCCGGGGTCTGCGAAGTGACCGGGCCGATCGGCCAACTGGTGCCGCAGGTGTCGCCGGGCTATGGCTACGCGGCGATCACCGTGGCGTTCCTCGGACGGTTGAATCCGCTTGGCATTCTGTTCTCCAGTCTGCTCATGGCGCTGCTGTACATCGGCGGCGAGAGCGCGCAGATGTCGCTCAATCTGCCGCAAGCGATCACCCAATTGTTCCAGGGCATGATGCTGTTTTTCCTGCTCGCCTGTGACGTGCTGATTCTCTATCGGCCACGCCTGAAACTGCGCTGGACCCGGCGCGCCTCGACCCCTGCCGTAACCGCCGGAGCGCTGTGATGGATATCGATCTGTTGAGCAATATTTTCTACGCGATGGTCCGCTGCGGCACGCCGCTGTTGCTGGTGGCATTGGGTGAGTTGATCTGCGAGAAAAGCGGCGTCCTCAACCTTGGCCAGGAAGGCATGATGCTGTTCGGTGCGGTGATCGGTTTTATCGTCGCGCTGAACAGCGGCAACCTGTGGCTGGGTGTGCTGCTGGCGATGTTGGCCGGGATGTTGTTGTCGTCACTGTTTGCCCTGGTCGCGCTGGTGTTCAACGCCAATCAGGTCGCCACCGGGCTGGCGCTGACGATCTTCGGCGTGGGCCTGTCGACATTTGTCGGCGCGGCCTGGGTGGGTAAGCCGCTGGCAGGTTTCGAGCCTTTGGCGATTCCGTATCTGAGTGAGATCCCGCTGATCGGGCGGATGCTGTTTGCCCAGGATCTGCTGGTGTATCTGTCGTTCGTGCTGTTTGCGCTGGTGGCGTGGGTGATCATCAAAAGTCGTGTCGGCCTGATCATTCAAGCGGTCGGTGAAAACCCGGATGCGGCCAGCGCCATGGGCTTGCCGGTGCTGACCGTACGCACCTTGGCGGTGTTGTTCGGCGGAGCAATGGCCGGGCTGGCCGGGGCTTATCTGTCGCTGGCGTACACACCGATGTGGGCAGAGAACATGACCGCAGGGCGCGGCTGGATCGCTCTGGCGCTGGTGGTGTTTGCCAGTTGGCGGGTGTGGCGGTTATTGCTTGGGGCGTATCTGTTCGGCCTCGCCAGCATCCTGCACTTGGTGGCACAGGGATTGGGACTGGCGATTCCTTCGAGCCTGCTGGCGATGCTGCCGTATGTGGCGACGATTTTGGTGCTGGTGCTGCTGTCCCGCGATGCCGTGCGCACTCGGTTGTATGCGCCGGTTTCGTTGGGGCAGCCGTGGCAATCGGGGCACTGATCGTTGTCAGAGCGGGCCTCTTCGCGAGCAGGCTCGCTCCCACAGGGGATCTGAGTGAACGCGGGCAAGCGTGGGAGCGAGCCTGCTCGCGAAGGCGTCCGCACAGGCAACACTTGAACCACGCCTCGTGATTGTTTCTGATCAAACACCCTCGAGAAACTCAAGAGGCCTGGAGTATGCTCCGGGATCAAAGCCTGTTTTCGCCAAGCGCTGCAACTGTGGCTCGGTCAGGCGTGTCCATTGAATCCTGAATGCTGACTTTCAAGGAAACCCATCATGTCTCAGGCAAAAAACGCACTGATCATCGGCGCCTCCCGCGGCTTGGGCCTCGGTCTGGTGAAGACCCTGCTGGGCGATGGCTGGCAAGTGACCGCGACGGTGCGCAATCCGCAGAAGGCCGAGGCGCTGCAAGCGCTGGGTGACGTGCGCATCGAGAAGCTCGACATGGACGATCAGCAAGCGGTGATCGCTCTGAGCCAGAAACTCAAGGGCGAAACCTTCGATCTGTTGTTCGTCAACGCCGGGGTCAAAGGCCCGGACGTGCAGACGCCGGGCGGCGCGACATTGGCCGAGGTCGGGCAACTGTTTTTCACCAACGCGGTGGCGCCGATCAATCTGGCCCAGCGTTTCGTCGGGCAGATCCGCGACGGCAGCGGCGTGCTGGCGTTCATGAGTTCGGTGCTCGGCAGCGTGACCATGCCCGACGCGCCGGAGCTGGCGTTGTACAAGGCGAGCAAAGCGGCGCTGAATTCGATGACCAACAGTTTTGTCACGCAACTGGGTGAACAGAAACTCACCGTACTGTCGTTGCACCCGGGCTGGGTGAAGACCGACATGGGCGGCGAAGGTGCTGACCTGGATGTAGAGACCAGCACTCGCGGGCTGATTGACCAGGTCAATGCGTTCACCGGCAAGGGCGGGCATCACTTCGTCAATTACAAGGGTGAAACGATTGCCTGGTAAGCACTGAAAATCCCGATGTGGGAGCGAGCCTGCTCGCGAATACGATCTGTCAGGTAAATCTGTATCGACTGACATGACGCCTTCGCGAGCAGGCTCGCTCCCACAGGGAGTGATGGTGAATGGTCGGGTGGCGCTTGCCCGGCGCTGCGATTTGTTTGAAACTGCGCGCCTCGTCCTTCGCGGCGACCCTGGATCAGCAGACAGGGCAACACTGAGCTGGCAACCCTGAACCCAACTTTCAGAGGAGCCGGCCACAATGCCTGCGACCCGTACCTGGTTAAAAAACCCCCTCGCCATTTTCACCTCCAACGAGCTTGATGCCCGTGGCGGTCTAGTCGTGCAAGACGGTGTCATCGTCGAAGTGCTCGCTGCCGGTCAGCAGCCGTCGGCGCCGTGCAATGAAGTGTTCGATGCCCGCGAGCATGTGATCCTGCCGGGCCTGATCAACACTCACCATCACTTCTATCAAACCCTGACCCGCGCCTGGGCGCCAGTGGTCAATCAGCCGCTGTTTCCGTGGCTGAAAACCCTGTACCCGGTATGGGCGCGGCTGACCCCGGAAAAACTCGCCCTCGCCACCAAAGTGGCGCTGGCCGAATTGATGCTCTCAGGTTGCACCACCGCTGCCGACCATCACTATCTGTTCCCGGACGGTCTGGAAAACGCCATCGACGTGCAGGTCGAAACGGTGCGTGAACTGGGTATGCGCGCCATGCTCACGCGCGGCTCGATGAGCCTTGGCGAGAAGGACGGCGGCCTGCCTCCACAACAAACGGTGCAGGAAGGTCAGGTGATTCTTGATGACAGCCAGCGGCTGATTCACGAGTATCACGAGCGTGGCGATGGTGCACAGATCCAGATCGCCCTGGCGCCATGTTCGCCGTTTTCGGTCACTCCGGAAATCATGTCGGCCAGTGCTGATCTGGCGAACAAGCTCGATGTGCGTCTGCACACCCACCTCGCTGAAACGCTTGATGAAGAAGACTTCTGCCTGCAACGTTTCGGTCTGCGCACCGTCGATTATCTGGACAGCGTCGGCTGGCTCGGCCCGCGTACCTGGCTGGCACACGGCATCCATTTCAACCCCGACGAAATCGCCCGCCTCGGCCAGGCCGGTACCGGCATCTGCCACTGCCCAAGCTCGAACATGCGCCTGGCGTCCGGCATCTGCCCGAGCATCGAGCTGACCGACGCCGGCGCGCTGTTCGGTCTTGGCGTCGACGGTTCGGCGTCCAACGATGCCTCGAACATGATCCTCGAAGCGCGTCAGGCGCTGTACATCCAGCGCCTGCGTTACGGCGCCGAAAAGATCACCCCCGAGCGCGTGCTGGGCTGGGCGACCAAGGGTTCGGCGAGCCTGCTCGGTCGCAGCGACATCGGCGAAATTGCCGTGGGCAAACAGGCGGATCTGGCATTGTTCAAGCTCGATGAACTGCGCTTCTCCGGTAGCCATGATCCGATTTCGGCGCTGTTGTTGTGCGGCGCGGATCGGGCGGATCGAGTGATGATTGGCGGCAAGTGGCGTGTGGTTGATGGGCAGGTTGAAGGGTTGGACCTGAAAGGTTTGATCGCCGATCACAGCCAGGCGGCTCGGCAGTTGATTGCCGGGACCTGAGTCACCGCCGTTCAAAACTGTGGGAGCGAGCCTGCTCGCGAAGAGGGAGTGTCAGACAACATGTTTGTTGGATGACACTCCCTCTTCGCGAGCAGGCTCGCTCCCACATGGGTATCTGCCAGCCCTAAAGGCCCAGTAGGGACAGCATGATGAATGTGGCAAACAGCACAAAGTGCGTCATGCCCTCAATGGCGTTGGTTTCGCCGTCATTGAGGTTGATCGCGCTGACGATCAGGGTGATGAAGATCATCACCGTTTGCACCGGGGTCATCGCCATTTGAAACGGCTGGCCGGTGTACAGCGCCATCGCTTCCATCACCGGCACGGTCAGAATCACCGTCGACAGTGACGCGCCCATCGCAATGTTGACCACCGACTGCATGCGATTGGCCAGTGCCGCACGCAGTGCAGTGAGAATCTCCGGCGCGGCGGAAATCGCTGCCACCAGAATCGCCGTGATCACCGGCGGCGCGCCCGTGCCTTCCAGACCCAGATCGAGGGTCTTGGACATCACCTCGGCCAGTGCGCCGATGATCACCACCCCCGACACCAGAATGCCGATCGACAGCGCCAGGCTGACCGGCTTCGGCTCCTGCTCGACCGGCTCCTTCTTGCGACGTTTGTCCGGGTAGCTGTAGCTGAAAAAGTAACTGTGCGGGCCGACCTGCATGCGCAGGAACAGCGCGTAGAGCACCATCATTGCGCCAATGGTGAACGCCGAATACATCTTCCAGTTGGCCTCGGGAATGAACTCCGGGACCACCATCGACACGCCCATCGCAGTGAGGATCATGACGCTGTAGCTGCGCGCCGAATCGTCGTTGTAGGACTGTTCGCCGTGTTTGATCCCGCCCATCAAAGCGGCGAGGCCGAGGATGCCGTTGATGTCGAGCATCACCGCTGAATAAATCGTGTCGCGCACCAGTGTTGCCGAGGCTTCGTTGCTCATCATGATCGCCAGGATCACCACTTCGACCAGCACCGCCGAGAGCGTGAGGATCATCGTGCCGTAGGGGTCGCCGACCTTTTCCGCGAGCAGTTCGGCGTGATGAGCGACGCGCATCGAGGCGGCGACGATAAAGGCGATCAGCAGCAGACCGCCGACCAGCGCGACGATCTGGCCGCTGTGCAGCAGCCAATGTTCCAGTGGATAAGCGACGCACGCGGCAAGGACTGCCAGCAGCAGGAAGCTTTCTTGTTTGAGGATCGAGAGCATGACGGGCCTTTTGCCGAAAAGAGCTGATGAAGCTACTGACTGCCGCGCGCCGCTAACGTTTCGTTACATCTTTACGCACCACGCGATGGCAGCTGGATTCAGGCATGCACTTTTATTGGCCTTGCCGGCCTCTTCGCGAGCAGGCTCGCTCCCACATTGAACATCATTCCACGTGGGGCCAGCCTTCGCGCGCCCGC